>CAVGEN010000059.1:0-49751 GCA_963628185.1 Waltera intestinalis
TTAGATTATTAAGGTTAATAAAAGATTGGTTGTCGTGAGACAATCAATTTTTTTTGCTCCCTAGTCAATTGAAATCATTTTGCCAAAGGCTAGACAAAAAATGGGGTAAGGAAAACAAAGAGTCCTCACCCCACCAAAGTTTATGAATTGTAATTTCTTCTACTTACGCATTCTTAATCCAGTTGACAATCCACTCGCCAACTTCTGTCGTGCCATACTGCGCACCACCCTCAACCTGAATCTCCGGTGTACGGACATTGGCATCGAGAGACGCATCTACAGCCTTGCGAACCAACGCACCCTCCTCGTTCAAGCCGAAATGCTCCAACAGCATGGCAGCAGAGAGAATCTGTGCCACTGGGTTTGCCAAGTTCTTGCCTGCTGCCTGTGGCCATGAACCATGAACAGGCTCAAACAATGGTGTGTGCTCACCCAACGAGCTGGATGGCTGCAAGCCCATAGAGCCGGTGATGCAAGAGGTCTCGTCGGTCAAGATGTCGCCGAAGGTGTTCTCTGTAACAATCACATCAAAGAATGTAGGCTCTGTCAGCACACGCATAGAAGCGTTGTCGATGAACATATAGTCAACGTTTACCTCAGGATACTGTGGCTCCATCTCCTTGGCAATCTGACGCCACAAACGAGAAGAAGCAAGCACGTTGGCCTTATCCACCACGGTCAAGTGCTTGTTGCGCTTCATGGCGTACTCGAAAGCAACCTTCAAGATGCGCTCTATCTCTGGACGAGTATAGATGTCGGTATCGTATGCCTTGTCATTGTCTTGATACTTCTCTCCGAAGTACATACCACCAGTCAACTCACGGATAACCACGAAGTCTGCACCCTTCAAAAGTTCATCCTTCAATGGAGACTTGTGAAGCAAGCAGTCGAATGTAGCCACAGGACGAACATTGGCGAACAAGCCCAACTTCTTGCGCATAGCCAGCAAGCCTTGCTCAGGACGAACCTTGGCTGTAGGGTTGTTGTCGAAACGTGGGTCGCCGACAGCAGCGAAAAGCACAGCATCAGCATCCATACAAGTCTTGAAGGTATCCTCTGGGAATGGGTCTCCTACCTCGTCGATGGCATGAGCACCGCAGATAGCCTCATTGTAAGTAAACTCGTGATTGAACTTCTGGGCGATAGCGTCCATGACAGCCACACCCTGCTTCATAATCTCTGGCCCGATACCATCACCGGCGAGAACTGCAATGTTTAATTTCATTTCTTTCTTTATTTTAAATTCTTACCTTTTTACTTTTACTCCATATCAAGGTTGCGGGGCGAAGTGGGTTGCACGTCGCTCTCGTCGGCCTCATACATGTTGATCATCTTGAGCGTTGCCTTGATGGCGGCTTCCGTCTGGTCGGCATCCAAGCCTCTCGTTCTCCAGATACGGTCGCCCTCGCACCAAGTGATGACGGTCTGAACAAGCGCGTCGGTACGGCCGCCCGGCGGAATGCTCACCTGATAATTGTCAAGTTTGGGGAAGGTCTTGCCCAGTTTCACCTTATATATATTACGCAAGGCTTTCACGAAGGCGTCGTACTGACCGTCACCCGTGCTTTGGTCTTCATATTCCTTGCCATCAATCTCCACCTTCACACTAGCGATAGGTTTCAGCCCGTAAGAAGTAGAAACCATATAACTTACCAACTTGACCTTGTCCTCTGGCGCACCATGCTTCAAGACATCGCTCACGATATACGGGAGGTCGTCTTGGGTAACGAGTTGCTTTCGGTCGCCCAGTTCCGTGATTCGTTTGGTCACAGCCTTGGTCTGTTCTGGAGTCAGCTCCAATCCCAGTTCGTTGAGGTTCTGGATGATATTTGCCTTGCCCGAGTTCTTGCCCAGCGCATACTCGCGGTGACGCCCGAAACGCTCTGGCACCAAGTCGTTGCAGTAGAGTTTGTCCTTGTTGTCGCCATCGGCATGGACACCAGCCACTTGCGTGAACACATTGTCACCCACCACAGGGGTGTTGGGAGCTACGGCGATACCACTATATCCCTCCACCAATCGAGACACATCGTTCAAGCGGTCTTCCTTGATGTTGGTCTTGGCATGAAACATATCCTTCAAGATAACCTGCACACTGGCAAGCGGTGCATTACCGCAACGCTCACCCAGTCCGTTGACCGTCACATGCAAGCCCTTTGCGCCGCTCAGCACGGCAGCCAGAGAGTTGCTGACCGCCAAATCATAATCATTGTGCGCATGGAAATCGAAGTGTTTCCCAGGATAGCGACGCACCATCAAACGGATGAACTCCACGCACTCCAACGGGTTTAGGATACCCAAGGTGTCGGGAAGCAAGAAACGCTTGACAGGCAACTTCACCAATTCGTCCATCATCATGAAGAGATAGTCACGGGAATCACGCATACCACTCGACCAATCCTCCAGATAGAGGTTGACCATGAAGTTCTTGCCCACGGCATACTCAATGGTTTGCTTGATTCGGGCCAGATGTTCCCCGGGGGTCATCTTGAGCTGTTGGGTACAGTGCTTGTAGCTACCCTTCGCCAAGAGATTGATGACATGTCCACCGCAATCAGCAATCCAATCGACACTCTTGGTATGGTCAACGAACCCCAACACCTCGACCGAATCGAGTTTACCTATCGTCTTGGCATAACGGCAAATTCGAGCGACAGCATCTTTCTCACCTTCCGAAACTCGTGCCGAAGCCACCTCAATGCGATCCACATTGATGTCGTGCAACAGCATCCGCGCTACCATCAACTTCTCGTGAGGGAGGAAAGAGACCCCATTGGTCTGCTCGCCATCACGCAGCGTACAATCCATGATCTCTATTTCCCTGATACGAGAATCCCTATTTCCGTTGACATTCATTTCCTATTTGTTTTTAGCTTCCCATGCTTCCACCTTGTCACGGTTTTGCACGAGGAAGTCAACATCATCCAAACCATTCTCCAAGCAATGCTTCTTATAGCCATTGATGTCGAAGTGCTCGCTATGACCTGTCGCCAGATTGGTAACCGTCTGGTTGGGGAGGTCAACCTTCACCTCTGTCTTGTGGTCCTTGTCGATGCTCTCGAAGAGTTCCTTCAAGAAAGGCTCGCTGACAACTACTGGCAATACGAGGTTGTTCAACTCATTGTTCTTGTGGATATCTGCGAAGAAAGAGCTGATGACTACACGGAAGCCTGCGCCAGCGATAGCCCACGCAGCGTGCTCGCGAGAAGAACCAGAGCCGAAGTTCTTGCCGGCTACGAGGATGACACCGCTGTAAGAAGGGTCGTTCATCACGAAGTCTGGCTTTGGAGTTCCGTCGGCATTGTAACGCCAGTCACGGAAAAGGTTGTCGCCCATGCCCTCCTTGTCGATAGCCTTGAGGAAACGAGCTGGAATTATCTGGTCGGTATCTACATTCTCCAAAGGAAGAGGAATGCAGCTTGATGTGATTACATTGAATTTCTGTTTCATCTGAACTTAACATTTAACAGTTAACACTTAACATTACATAAACTCTCTTGGGTCAGTAATCTTACCCGTGATGGCGGCAGCCGCAGCCACGTAAGGACTGGCAAGGATTGTACGAGCCCCTGGTCCCTGACGGCCTTCGAAGTTACGGTTGGAAGTACTTACAGAATACTTGCCCGCAGGAATCTTATCATCGTTCATCGCCAAGCAAGCAGAGCATCCTGGCTGACGAATCTCGAAGCCGGCAGCCTCCACGATTTTGTCGATGCCCTCTTCACGGATTTGTTTATCCACAAGCCACGAACCTGGTACAAGCCAGGCTATTACGCCCTCTGCCTTTTGCTTTCCTTTAACGATAGAGGCAAAGGCCCGGAAGTCTTCGATACGACCATTGGTGCAAGCACCGAGGAACACATAGTCGATGGCATGCCCCAGAAGTTTCTCGCCTGGTTCGAAGCCCATATAGTTCAAGCTCTTCTTGAAACCAGCCTGGCTCTCCTCGGCAATCTCGTCGAGCGTTGGGATGCTTTCGGTAATACCGATACCCATACCTGGGTTTGTACCGTATGTGACACGTGGCTCAATATCCTTGGCATCGAAAGTCAACTCCTTGTCGAACACGGCGTCATCACCGCTCTTCAAGGTCTTCCAGTAAGCCACGGCCTTCTCCCACTCTTCTCCCTTAGGAGCATACTCGCGACCCTTGATGTACTCGAACGTAGTCTCGTCGGGAGCCACAAAACCGCCACGGGCACCCATCTCTATAGAGAGGTTACAGAGAGTCAAACGACCTTCCATGCTCATGTCCTTGACAACATCACCACTATACTCCACGAAGTAGCCCGTGGCACCAGAAGTGGTGAGTTGGCTCATCAAGTAGAGAGCGACATCCTTAGCCGTAACACCCTTACCCAACTTGCCGTTGATGCTGATGCGCATAGACTTAGGCTTACTCTGGAGAATACATTGAGAAGCCATCACCATCTCTACCTCGGAAGTACCGATACCGAAAGCCACAGCACCCATGGCACCGTGGGTAGAAGTATGGGAGTCACCACAAACGATGGTCATGCCAGGAAGAGAAAGACCCTTCTCAGGACCTACCACATGGATAATACCATTGTCCTTGGTATTCATGGCAAAATGGGCGACACCGAAATCCGCAGTGTTCTTTGCCAAGGTATCTACCTGCTTCTTTGAGACAGGATCCTCGATAGGCTTGTCCTGGTCGTGGGTAGGTGTATTGTGGTCAGGCATACAGAAAATCTGGTCGGGGCGGAACATCTTGAGTCCGCGAGCACGCATTCCTGCGAAAGCCTGGGGTGAGGTTACTTCATGACAGTAAAGACGGTCGATGTAAAGCTGGGTAGGACCATCTTCTACAATCTGGACAACATGCTTGTCCCAAATCTTGTCGAATAATGTATTCATTATGTTATTGTTTAATGTTTATTGTTTAATGTTTACTTGTTTTAGACAAACATTCCCCTTTATCTGATCTTGAACTTGTTGATGCAGTCGATGTATGCCTCTACGGATGCTGTCACGATGTCGGTATCTGCGCCGAAGCCATAATATATATGTCCGTCGTACTCCACCTGCATGTGAACCTTGCCCACATCGTCAGACCCCTTGTCAATGGCCTGGATGGTGAATTCCTTCAAGGTCATCTCCTTGGTGACAATCTTCTTGAGGGCACGGATGGCTGCATCCACAGGACCATTGCCAGAGGAAGCATCCTCGAATTTCTGTCCTGCGATGTCGAGACCTATGCTCGCCACGCTCTTCACGCCCTTGCCCGTGGTAACCTGGAGGTAGTCGAGCTGCACGCCATGATGCTCGGCCGAGTCTGCCCCGGCAAGCATCAGCACATCCTCATCGGTCACTTCCTTCTTCTTGTCGGCGAGTTGCAGGAACTTCTTGTACAGCTTGTCCAGCTTCACCTCGTCACCCACCTCTACACCGTTGACATGGAGGCGATACTTCAAGGCTGCGCGACCAGAACGAGCGGTCAACACGATGGCGTTGTCGTCCAATCCCACGTCCTTAGGATCCATAATCTCGTAAGTCTGCACATTCTTCAAGACACCATCCTGGTGAATGCCGCTGGAGTGAGCGAATGCATTGCGACCGACAATCGCCTTGTTAGGCTGAACAGGCATGTTCATCAAGCTGCTCACCATGCGGGAGGTAGGCACAATCTTGGTGGTGTTGATGTTGGTGTCGATGTTGATGCCCTTATGACACTTCAATATCATGGCTATCTCCTCCAAGGAAGTATTGCCAGCACGTTCTCCGATACCATTGATAGTAACCTCCACCTGGCGCGCACCATTCAGAACACCCTGCAAGGTGTTGGCTGTAGCCATACCCAAGTCGTTGTGGCAATGGGTAGAGAGACGGGCGGTCTCGATGCCATCGACATGCTCCATCAAGTACTTAATCTTGTTGCCATACTCCTCTGGCAAGCAATAGCCCGTGGTATCTGGGATGTTGACCACCGTGGCGCCAGCCTTGATGACCGCCTCTACGACACGAGCCAAATACTCGTTGTCGGTACGACCAGCATCCTCAGCGTAGAACTCCACGTCCTCCACGTACTTCTTGGCATACTTCACGGCAGCCACAGCACGTTCGATGATTTCCTCCCGATTGGAGTTGAACTTATATTTGATATGGCTATCGCTTGTACCGATACCCGTATGGATACGCTTATGCTTGGCATATTGCAAAGCCTCGGCGGCACAATCAATGTCCTTCTCCACCGCACGAGTCAGCGCACAGATGGTAGGCCAGGTCACAGCCTTTGAGATTTCGACGACCGAACTGAAGTCGCCAGGACTGGAGATAGGGAAACCTGCCTCGATGACATCGACCCCCAACTGCTCCAACTGCTTGGCCACCTGAATTTTCTCGACCGTGTTCAACTGACATCCCGGAACCTGCTCGCCATCACGAAGGGTTGTGTCGAAAATAAATAATCTGTCACTCATATCTATCTTGTTTTTATTTTATATTTTCTTATACCTTATTATATATAAAGAGAGCCATAGCCAAACATCAGATAAGCAAAAAGCCTTTCTCACTCCACATACGGAAGTGTAGAAAGGCTTTATATATCATATCCATTGAATCATACACACACCTTATCACTTCCGCCCACATGCTGTAGTCGAAGTCGAATAATAATGCTTGCAATAATCAAAGACGTTGCGTTCATTTTACTATTTCTTTATATTGTTAATCAATTATCGAATGCAAAGGTAATACTTTTCGCCGACATAAACAAACAAATTATAACTTTTTTAATATAAAAGCTAACGATTTACTATTTTCAGCCTTAATCTTACCCAATTTCATAATGATTGTGCAACTTTTAGAATGGAAGAGGGCCATCCGGTCCCATTGGAGGCGGTGGTGGAAGCGGCCCTGTGTCGCCACCGTTCATGCGAGAGCCGATGATTTCGCCACCTCCATCGGAAATTGCCGCAGCAGCGGCTGCCTCCTGAGGATCCTGAAAACGAGTGAACTCGCCACGGAAGTTGAGCAACACATCGCCCGTCGAACCTTTACGGTGCTTGGCGATGATAATCTGCGCCATGCCATGCAGGTCGTTACCCTTCTCATCTTGATAGATGTGATAGTATTCCGGACGATGCACGAAGAGCACCATATCGGCATCCTGCTCGATAGCACCCGACTCACGGAGGTCGCTCAACTGCGGTCGTTTGCCATCCAATCCCTCGCGGTTTTCGACGTTACGACTCAACTGCGACAAAGCCAAGACAGGGATATCCAACTCCTTTGCCAAGCCCTTCAACGAACGAGAGATGGTAGATACCTCCTCCTGACGGCTACCGAACTTCATACCGTTGGCATTCATCAGCTGGAGGTAGTCGATCATAATCAACTTCACGCCCTTCTCGCGCACCAAGCGGCGCGCCTTCGTACGCAGTTCGAACACAGAAAGTCCCGGAGTGTCATCCACATAGATAGGCGCCTCCGTCAACTTACCGATGCGCTTGTCCAACTTCTCCCAATCAGAAGGGTCGAGCTGTCCATTCAGAATCTTATGTCCAGAAATCTCACACACATTACTTATCAAGCGGTTGACCAACTGGACATTATTCATTTCAAGAGAGAAGAAGCCAACAGGAACTCCATAATCGACCGCCACATTCTTGGCGATACTCAGGGCGAAGGAAGTCTTACCCATGGCAGGACGACCAGCGATAATCACCAAGTCGGAGGCCTGCCATCCACTGGTCATCTCATCCATGCCGCTATATCCCGTAGGAATACCCGTCAGACCACCCTTGTTGCTAGCGGCACGCTGGAGAATATCCACCGCATTTTTGACCACAGGAGCCACCTGGGTATAGTCTTGCTTCATATTGTTTTGCGACAAGGTGAAAAGTTCACCCTCGGCATGCTGCATCAGTTCATCGACATCCACACTCTCGTCGAAAGCCTGCGTCTCGATGTCGCCGGCATAGTGGATGAGCTGGCGTGCCATGTATTTCTGCGCCAAGATACGAGCATGATACTCGATATGGGCAGCAGAAGCCACACCCTGGGAGATGTCCATCAGGTACTCGGCACCACCCACTTTCTCGAGTTCACCCATCTTGGTCAACTCGTTGACAAGCGTCATAATATCCACCGGACGCTCATCCATGTTCATATTGCGAATCGCCTCATATATCTTCTGGTGACGAGGCTCATAGAAAGTATCAGGCTTCAGTATCTCCGAAACCATAGAGAAAGCATCGGAATCGACCATCAACGCACCCAGCACAACCCTCTCCAAATCGACGGCCTGAGGCTGCACATGAGCATAGTTGGGATCTATAGGAGCAGCGTTCCGTCTGCCGTTTCTTTGTCTATTATCAGGCATAATTCATGTTCCTTTCAAAATTCTCACTCAGTTTCTACACTATCTCTCATCAGATATATCTCATAATACTTGATGCCATATTTCTCCAAGAGTTTGGAGTCTTCGTCTATCTTCTCAAACAAGTCTTCGTCCTTGTCTCCCTTGGTGGCAAGGTATTCCTTGAAACAACCACATGCTTGAGAGAAATCACGCTTCACCCAATAGCAAAGACCTAAGTTATAGACATCCTCAGGCGTTCTCTGACAGCCTTCCTCCTCAGTCATCATCTTCAATTTGGCATAGAACTCGATGGCACCATCCAAATTGTCGTTCAAGAGATGAGCCCACGCCAACGATCGGACGACATCAGCATTGTCGGGATACTTGTAGTTCAACTCATACAGAATCTTCATCGCCTCCTCGGGCTTATTGCGCTTAATCAAGCAAAATGCCATCTTCAAGCGAGTAGATTCCGAAGGTTTAAGTGCCTGCAACTTTGAATAAGTCTCGTAGGCTCCGTCATATAGCTTCAACTCCACAAAGCATTTTGCCAACGCCTTCAAGACAGCAGCGTTCTCTTCCTGCGAGGTGAACGACAGCATGGCAAGCAACATGGCAGCCTCGTGGTAGGCATGCGAATAGTTCATCAGGTAAATGGCGTAGAGCAAAACGCCCTCCGTGGTGTCCTGCCCTGCCAGCTTAGGAGCAAAGATGCCCAATCGCTTGTAGTCCTTGCGCTTGGCCAAAGAACGACACAACTTCAATATTGTCTCCCTCAGCACAGTGTCATCATCGAAATCCCAACAATGCAAGAAGTAAGAGGACCCATTTTCCTCACCCGAGAACGGATCGTCGAAGGCGGAAGCAAAAGGAGACACAAGGAAGAAACGATATAAGTCTTGCAAATACATGCGTCGAACAAAAGTAGCCCCTTCCATTCCGTCCCGAGCCATATCTGCGAACAAGACACCTTCCTTGATCAACGGTTTGAGGGAAACCAACTCCGACTTGAGCGACATCTCGATTGCAAAGGCAAAACTATATTTGTCGCTCTCGCAGAAAGGACTCGAAGTCTCAAGGGTCTTCAAGAAAGTATCTTCGCCATCCAATACCCTTAGCACAGGTTGCAAGGCAGGATTGTCATGATAAAAAGGCACAAACCAATTGGACATACTGTGGAAGAAGCCGAACGTCTTCATCTTGGAAAAGCCGCCAAAGTAAACATCACTCCCGTTCTTCTCCATTTTAATCATACGTCTCACGCTCTTCTCCAACTTCTCGACTTGTTCTTCCTCTTGCTCAGGATGCAGGATGTCGTTCAGAGGAGTTTCCTCTATCTCGCTGTCTTTAGAAAAGCCACGAGTCAATTTGTCTGTAGGTATATTGGAGAGTATTGCCTCATGGACAACAGAAGAGTCTTTACCAGCATCCATACAATAGAACATCTGCTTTTGCAACTCATATACCTCATTTATCGTACCTTCATCATCCAAAAGTTCGAGAAGCACGTCCGACACCTGTTGCACACACTGTCCAGTCGGGTTGCACGAGCAGAATACCCAGCCCACGAAAGCACGCTCCTTAATCATCATGTCGTCAGCGTTCTGGTAAAGCTGGGTCAAGCTCACGAATTTATAGAAATCGAAGGTACACAAACAAGAGAGCATAATGGCAGAAACCATCATCGCAGCCAGGTTATGGTCGGTCTGGGGCGAAAGAATCAAGTCGGTGATGGAAGCAGACAAGGAAACATCCCATTGCCACGAGATAAGTATCGCCGAGAACACCGCGTTATAGTATTCCACGTCACCTTGATGGTCGGCAAGCGTTTCTTCCAAGGTAGATAAGTCTATCTTTTCAGCTCGCTTCTTTGCAGCTTTCAAAGTAGCATTAGACATGACATGGTCGTGCATAACCAAGTTCATCATCGTCTTATACATAAACTCCTCGAAGTATGTATAGATGTCCTCACGCCGCGGGTCGGGCATACCCTGACGGTAGCACTGCACCATCCGCTCATAATTCGAACGAACGTTCTCCACCTCGTCTTTCAAACCTGGATATACGGAGAACTCATTCAAATAATCTGTCACGACAGACAAGAAGCGACGTATATTGCTCTCACCGTACAAGTCGGCCAGCTTCTTGACTCTTTGGTCATTTATTTCCATTGTTTATCTTTTAGACGCTTTTAATAAATCAGTTTGTCTTGGGTAAGCCGCATGACGGAATCTCATGCGAGGCAAAGCCTTGACGGTTGCCTCATCAGCAGCACAATATTTTTTCAGCAGAGCGGAATAATGGGCAATGCCATTCTTGTTGATGCTATCCACCGCCATATCGTATGCCTTCAAGAACAAGTCCAGTTGCTTCTTTCGCTCAGACTTTTCCAGTGCCTTCTCACGGAATGCGAAAACGCCCAGGTGCAAGTTCTTGTCACGGCTGTCCATCAGCACAGGATTTTTCGCCATTCTAGCCATGGTAGCCTGAGGCTCTGTAAGCAAAGCTGCATCCATCTCATTGTTGAGCAGCATCTTGAGACGTATTCTCACATCATTGATTTGCACACGATACACATCAAACTGAGGTTTGCCACTATCCACAGCCAAGTCGGCAAGATAGTCGGTGGCAGAGAAACGCGTCATGGCTATCATCTTATCGGAAAGATGCTTCAGCTTCGTGATACGAGCCTTGCGGTTGGTTATCAACTGCCAATAAGTGTCGGACGCTATTGGATAGCGCAAGGCTATCCCTCGCTTAACGAGGTGATTGGCACGTATCAAGTCTGTGATAGATCCTTCCACACTCCCTCCCGCCAAGGCAGTATCACAATCCATCTGGGCAGTGAAACTCTTCAAGTGAACCGTTACACCCAACGTGTCGAAAAGCCGATAGTCGTGGGCTACAAAAACCGGCAAGCAATCCAAGGTAGGCATGACACCCACCTTGAACGAAGCCCGGTCTATACTGTCAAGACGTGCTTTTTCCGCCTTGGTACGCCGATGTTTCGCCTCGCCTTTCTCGCCACATCCTGCCATGGCAAAAACCACGGCAAGCAACAAAAGCACCATCTGAGTTGTCTTTCTCATAACGTTTCTCCTTTATTCTACATACAATACCAATCCCTTGAGGTATTCTCCCTCCGGATGATAGATATTGATAGGATGGTCGGCAGGTTGATGGAGCTGGTGCAAGATTCTAACCTTGCGCCCCGCCTGGGCCGCCGCCGTGAAAACAGCATTGCGGAAATTGTCCTTCGTCACTACCTGAGAGCAACTGAACGTAAACAAGATGCCACCATGCTTGATGCGCTGGAGTCCCTTCACATTCAAGCGAGTATAACCCTTGAGCGCATTGCGCAGCGCAGCTCTGTGCTTGGCGAAGGCGGGCGGGTCGAGAATAATCAAGTCATACTTCTGGTCATGGTCGTCAAGATACTTGAAGGCATCCTCGCAGAACGCCGCATGACGTGCATCACCGGGGAAGTTGAGCGCAACATTCTCATTGGTCAACTCTATCGCCTTGGCACTGCTATCCACGGAGTGTACCTCCTTGGCAGCGCCACGCATCGCATAAACAGAGAAGCCGCCTGTGTAACAGAACATATTGAGCACGCTCTTGCCCTTGGCATAGTGCTCCAGCAAAGACCGGTTCTCGCGCTGGTCAACGAAGAATCCCGTCTTCTGCCCACGCAGCCAGTCGATATGGAACTTCAGTCCGTTCTCCACTGCCACGTTGTCGGCATCGCCTCCCAAGATGAAACCGTTCTCCTGATGAAGGTCGGCCTTAAAAGGCAAGGTTGTCTCGCTCTTATAATAAATATTCTTGATACGGTCGCCCATAACGTCGGCAAGAGCCTCGGCCACTTCCATACGATAGACATGCATACCCACACTATGAGCCTGCATCACGGCCGTCTCGCCGTAACAGTCAACCACAAGGCCTGGCAGATTGTCGCCCTCTCCATGCACAAGACGATAGGTATTGCTGGCAGGGTTGTCGGCAATGCCCACGGCAACACGCATATCGAGAGCCGACTCCAGACGAGAACGCCAGAACGCCCCGTCGATTGCAACATCACGGAAAGAGAGCACACGCACAGCGATAGAGCCGATCTGATAATGACCGACCGCAATAAAATCACCCGAAGATGTCATCACACGCACGATTTCACCTTCCTCGATACCTTCGTCCATCCCATTGATGGCACCAGAAAAAATCCAAGGGTGGAATCTCTTCAGCGACTCTTCCTTCCCCCTTTTCAAATATATCTTTTTATACATAAATCTTATATATCTTTCTCTAACACATCCAATTCCTCGACCGGCTCCACCAAGATATAGTCGCCAGACGCCTTCAACTGCAAAAATTCGTGATACAACATGATGCAAGCCCATGCGTCGGTAGCCGCATACAACTTTTGGGAATCTCGCAACTCGGAAGCATCCCAATTGCTCAACCGCTGTGCCTTGCTAATCTTCTGACCGAACAGATTGGCATATAATTTCTGTAAACTGAGGTCATCTACGCCAAACTCCTTGGCGACATCCTGTATATCGACAAACAAGCCTGGCTTAAATTCCGCCCTTTGGTGCAACATGCGCAGGTCGTCGTGCCAAGACAAGCCTACCTTGGGCACGGTCGTGTCGCTAAGCAGTCGGATGATGGCAGGAGGCATGCCGATATGATTTAGGCGAAAGAGATAGCAGACCTCGGAAGAGCTGACCTGAAGCAAGCCCACCTCGTAGCTGACACCTTTTTTAAAAGAAGGGCGCGTCTCTGTATCTACACCTAAAATCTCTTGTCCAAGCAAATAGTCAACCGCAGCCTCCACCTGGCCCAGAGTGTCAACAACCTTGATTTCACCCTGGAAAACAGCACGTGGCAAAGTCATTAGAGCATGCTTGTCATACTTTTTGAAAATAGTCTTCATTATTAAATCTACGAATTTCAGAATGCAAAAGTACAATTAATATGTGAATTAACCAAATGTAAATCCATTTTCTATAAAAAATTAGAAAAATTAGCACAAAAGATAGGCGGTTTTTCATTTATTTTAGCTAATTTTGCAAGATAAATAATTCAAACTCTTCAAAAATGGCTAAGAAAAGAACAGAACGTAAGACTAAATCCTTTAGCGAAGCTATTGGTTTACAATATATTTTCAATAACACTATTACAGATTTCTTCTTAGGATTGGCATTGGTCTCTCTTTCCGTCGTGACTATCATCGCCATGATCTCGTTCCTGAACACAGGACAAGCCGACCAAAGTATCTTGGAAGAGATGAAAAAGGGAGAATGGACCAACAGCCAGCACCAATTTCAAAACTGTTGTGGATCAATAGGTGCCATTGTCGCTTACTGGCTTATGGTCGCCAACTTTGGTTTGTCCTCGTTCTTGCTCCCTGCTTTTTTCATCATGTGCGGGCTTCAGTTGATGCACGCCTACAAACTCAACCTCTGGAAATGGTTTTTCAGTATGATGATTGTCATGGCATGGACTTCCATTACCTTCTCTAAATTCCTCTCCCCCATTATGGGTGGAATGATTTTCAATCCAGGAGGGCGGCATGGCATCTTTGTCGTTCAGAACTTGGAGAACATGGTAGGAGCCCCAGGACTCACCGTCTTCTTGCTCTTCACCGCCATCGCCTTCCTCACCTATCTTACGACAGAGACCATCACGGTCATCCGAAAGGCGCTCAACCCTATCGGTTACATCACAAGCAAGGTACAATTCGAGATAACAAACCATGGCAAGAACAAGAATGACATGGAGAACGACGCTATTGCGCAAGCATACGCAAATGCGGCTATGGGAGCCAACGATGACGATGAGACACCAGACGAAAGCAGCACGCAAAAGTTTGAAGACCCTAAGCCAGCCAAGGTCATCGACCTGAACGCCTCTCCGACTCCATCTACCCCAGAGGAAGAAGGAACAGAAGAGAACGAAGCGGCGGCTGCCGACACTATCGACCCCAACGAATCATTCCTCCAGCACCAGCGCAAACTTCGCAACGAGCGAGCCGAAGCCGAGGCTTTGGAGAAAGAGGAGGCATCCCTCGCCTCCCAGCACATCGGCATGGACATCTCGGTCGCAGCCAATGTAGAACAAGCTACCAGCAACACGGTGAGCGATACAGAACTGTTGAATACACCGATCAACCCGAAGGAGCCGTTCACGAGATACAAGTATCCAACACTCAACCTCCTCAAGAAATATGAGGACAACGGAGCTTACATCGACGAGGAAGAACAGATAGCCAACAAAAATCGCATCATCGAGGTATTGGGCAACTTCGGCGTGCAAATCAAGACGATTCGCGCAACCGTAGGACCTACCATCACGCTCTATGAGATTCAACCTGCCGAAGGTGTTCGCATCTCGAAGATCAAGAACCTAGAAGACGACATCGCCTTGAGCTTGGCGGCGTTGGGCATCCGTATCATAGCCCCGATCCCTGGCAAAGGAACTATCGGTATCGAGGTTCCTAACGCTAAGGCAAACATCGTGAGCATGGAGAGCATCCTGAACTCGAAGAAGTTCCAGGAGACCAAGATGGAGCTTCCTGTCGCCCTAGGCAAAACCATAACCAACGAGGTGTTCATGGTCGATTTGGCAAAGATTCCTCACCTGCTTGTAGCCGGCGCCACAGGTCAAGGTAAGTCTGTAGGCTTGAATGCCATCATCACTTCCTTATTATATAAAAAGCACCCGAACGAACTGAAGCTGGTACTCATCGACCCTAAGAAGGTAGAGTTCAGCGTATATGCCCGCATCGCCAATCACTTCATGGCCGCAGTATCCGACGAGGAAGAACCTATCATAACAGATGTGACCAAGGTGGTAAGAACCCTAAACAGCCTGTGCGTACTGATGGACAGCCGCTACGACTTGCTGAAAAAGGCCGGTGCCCGCAACATCAAGGAGTATAACCAAAAATACATCAACCATAAGTTGAGACTGACCGACGGACATGAATATATGCCCTATATCGTGGTCATCATTGATGAGTTTGGCGACTTGATTATGACCGCAGGCAAGGAGGTGGAGCTTCCTATCGCCCGCATCGCCCAGTTGGCTCGTGCCGTAGGCATCCACATGATCATCGCCACCCAGCGTCCTACCACAACCATCATCACGGGTAACATCAAAGCCAATTTCCCTGGACGAATCGCCTTCAAGGTGACATCCGCCATCGACTCCAAGACCATCCTGGACAGAACTGGAGCCAACCAGCTGATTGGCCGAGGCGACATGCTTTACCTCAACGGCAACGAGCCTGTGCGTGTACAGTGCGCCTTCGTTGACACCCCGGAGATAGAGCGCATCAACGAATACATCTCCGACCAGCCAGGTCCTATAGAGCCGATGGAATTGCCCGAACCTGCCAACGAAGGAGACGGAGCGGGCGGTGGCAGCGTAGATGCCCGCAACTTAGACCCATTCTTCGAGGAGGCAGCACACGCCATCGTCCTCTCACAGCAAGGTAGCACCAGTATGATACAGCGTCGATTCAGCATCGGCTACAACCGCGCAGGAAGACTGATGGACCAGATGGAGGCCGCCGGCATCGTGGGCATAGCACAAGGCAGCAAGCCGCGTGAGGTATTGATACAAGACGAGAACCAGCTCAACACGCTTCTCATGCAACTGAGAGGTCAATAAATATTAAAGTAACCAACAAACTTAAACTTTTCATGCTTACCTTGCGTCAAAGGAGCATGGAAAGTTTTTAAGTAAATGGTCGGCAGAATCATTTTACAACCAAAGTTTAACAAATAAGAAGATTAGAAAGATGAAGAAAATCATTTCATTCGCAATCATGGCTCTGATGAGCCTCAGCACTTTCGCACAGACGGCACAACAAGTACTCGATAAAACCGCCAGCGTCATTGGCAACAAGAGCGGCGCAAGTGCCAACTTCCAGATGTCCAGCACCAAGTACGGCTCGGCAAGCGGCACAATCGCCATCAAGGGCAACAAATTCAACGCCCATACAAACCAAGCTACCGTGTGGTATAATGGAAAGACGCAATGGACTTACCTAAAGAGCACCAACGAGGTGAACGTAAGCAACCCTACACAAGCCCAGCAGATGTCTATGAACCCATACACTTTCATCAACATATACAAGACAGGCTACAATGCGAGCATGAAGACCGTGGGAACCAACTATGAGGTTCGTCTGGTGGCGCAAAACCAGAAGCGCACCGTGCAGGAGTTGGTGCTCACCATCGACAAGACGAGTTACGTTCCATCCAAGGTCAAGATGCGCCAAGGAAGCACATGGACCAACATTACCGTCAGCAACTTCAAGGCAAAGAGCATCCCCAACAGCACCTTTACTTTCAACAGCAAGGATTACCCAAAAGCAGAAATCGTAGATTTGAGATAACATCCCCATCAAGCAAGAATCCCAACCGAGCACAAACTCAGTTGGGATTTTTATTTTTCATTCATACAACCCACCTTTCAAGCCTAAAGATATCACATCTAAGAAGAATCGGCTCTTTTACACCAATATACCTTAAAAAAAACTATAATATCAAAAGCCACCACCAAATTTACGAAGTTTTTTACTAAATTTGCACGCCAAAGGTGAAAGCCTTGAAAGCAAGACGATAATTACACAAATCACAACGATTCTAGAAGCAGAACCAAACTTCTGCAGCAACAAACTACAACAACAAAACAAAAAGCAGCCTGTTTTCAGGAATGGCTGCCAGCAACAAAAAGACAAAAAACAGATGAAATACAAACTATGGCTGACTCTGTCAGCCCTTCTCATGTCCACATCCAGTTCCTTGGCCCAAGACGAAGATGAAATCAGACTACATTATGTCAAGGGCGACACCCTGGCATTCTACGCCGACGCCTACGTTCTCCCCGAAGGCGCCAACCTCGACCGCCTCCTACGCAAACTTCCGGGCGTGACATACTATAGTAGTGGAAACGTAGAGATAGACGGAATCACGGTAAAGGAAATCACCGTCGATACCAAGTATTTCTTCAAGAACACCATCGCCAGCATCACCTCTCGCATTCCAGCCTATGCCATCTACATGGTCAAGTTCTACGACTACGACCAAGGCAAGCGCATGAGCATCACGCTCAAGAAGGAATTCAAGAAGAAATGGTGGGCGGAATTTTCCGCCGCGCTAGGTCCCGACAACAGATATTCGGAAAAAGCGTTCGCCATGATTGACGACAAGAAACTCCGCATGACCGCCTATGCCAACGTGAACGACATCAATGATTCACGCCAGCCTGGGCAGGAGACGGAATGGTCACCTGCCGAAGCGGCGAAAAATCAACGCACCACCCAAACAGGCGGACTGGACTATCGACTGAAGGAGAAGAAATGGGATGTCCTGGGTTACTTGACGTTCAACCATACCAATACCGTGACCGTGACTGACATCAATCGCACCAACTTCATTGAGTCGGGAAATACCTTCCAGACTTCCCACGCCAATGCCGAGAACAAGAAAATGAAGATTGACACCTATCACGACTTCCATACCATATTGGGAAAGGTGGATTTGCACGTCAAACCGAAGTTTACCTATAATTCGGGCGACAACACCACACTGACAACAGCTTCAGAATCGAGAGCTGAGGACATTTCTGCATCTTCGGTTGCCAATTCGCTCCTAATCAACGACAGCCGCAACCTCGCCGCAACCTTGAGCCACAACTACACGGCAGGAATTTCTGCCGCAGGAAGCATCAAGTTCGATAACAAACGTAAGCAAATCAAGGTGGAAGTGGGTGCCACCAACAAAGGAGGACGCGAAGACAAGCGCACGGAACAGACCATCAACTACTACGATGCGTCCATCGACTCCACTTACCAATACTACCAGCGACTCTTCACCCATCCCATCGACTACACCGACTACTATGCCAAGATAAGCTACATCTGGCTCACCCGTCACGCCCTCACTACGCTGCAATACCAATACAAACGTATCAACCAGCATGAAGAAATGACAGAAGACGGAACGAAGAATGGCAACAACAGTTATCAACAACGAGAGAACGACAACTACCATGAGTTTACCCTGAAGTACCGCTGGGCACTCCCTACATCCCATGGCATCTGGAACATAAACCTCTTCCTGCCAGTAGGCATCCACAACATCAGCCGCCTCTACACCAGGTCTGACTACGACCGCACCCACACCGACCGCTATTGGGCTTTCGATGCCAAGAACTCGTACCTGCAATGGCGAAGCAACAACCTGCAGCACAAGGTCACGCTCTTCTTCCAAAGCACTTCGACGAGACCCGAGATTGAGCAAACGGAGCAGGTGACCATCACCACTGACGCCAAAAATTACTATCGAGGGAACAACGAGCTAAAAGCTCAACTGAAAACAGACACTCGGCTGACATACACCTACTTAAGCAAGGACATGCGATACGAGATAGCTGCACAGATTATCAGGGAGGACACCCATAACGCCATCGTCAACAAGCTCTCCTACGACAAGCCGTCGGGCAGAAAACTCTACACTTACGACAACGCCAACGGCAACAACAATATGCAAATGAAGTGGATTCTCGGTATGCCGCTCACTTCGGGTGCCAACCTCTTCCTCCACAACAATCTGACGTATGGTATCCAACAAAAGGTCAGCCTTGAGGAAACGAAGAACTCGGCAAGCACAATCAACGTATTCGAAGATGAAGCAAGCGCACAAGAAGATGCCACAGAGATCATAACCTTGAAGAAGAAAGTGGCCGTGCGCAGCATCGACGATGACTTTCGTCTGAAATGGAAGACTGGATCGCAGGTGTTCACCCTCCGCTCTCGTTTCCGTCAGTCGTACACCAACAATGGCGGAACCATCTCCCACCCTATCGACTGGGAGATTGGCTTACTCGCCCATCTCCACTTGCCGTGGAAACTCGACCTGGCAAACAACTTCAATATGTACGGTCGGCGGCAATATTCCACCAAAGAGTTGAACACCAACGATTTCGTGTGGGATGCCCGTCTGGTTCGCACCTTCATAAACGACAAACTGATGGTCGTGCTCGAAGGTTTCGACATTCTGAGACAATTGAAACACGTGGAATACACCCAAACGAGCAGTTACATCAGCAACAAACGCACCAACGTCATCCCTTCCTATGTCATGGCATGCGTGGTGTACAGGCTGAACTACACGAAGAAAAGCTACAAGCCCAGCCTGCACTGGTACTAAGGATGAGAAAAACCTTCTTAGTGGTGCTCTGGCACAATGGCAAGATACACCAAGTCGTGGTCGGTTAGATTCTCCATATAATGAGCATGGTTCACCGGACAATAATGCACCTGACCAGCACGAACCTCCTCCACAGCATCGTCATAGTGGAAGGTCGCCGTACCACTGACCACATAGACAACCTCACAGTTGCCCTCATGGGTGTGAAGGCCCGTTGACGCACCGGGGCGAAGAGTAGAATACATAATCTTCACCTTGTCATCCACATAATTACGGGTGTCAAGTTTACCTTGTCCGCCCTTGAAGCCCTCCAAGTGGGCTTCAGCAATCTTTTCGAAATCTATTACCATCGTTATAAGTTTTATTGATTACTCAAAATTTGTAAAATATATTCAAAATCCTCACAAAAGTATGCCCCATGAAAAAATCACTGCGTCGGCAAGGAAAAACCTCTGCGTCGGGAGGAAAAAAATTCTGCGTCCCGACGCAAAAATAAAAGTGGGGTATGGGAGTGATATATTCCCCTACTTCACAATGGTTGCTTTTGTAATAATAATATCAGTCAACGGACGGTCATTGTTTCCCTTGTCGGTAGCCACGTTCTGGATTTTATCCACAACATCCATACCTTCCAAGACCTCGCCAAAAACGGTATAGCCGCCATCAAGATGAGGGACACCACCATGCTTGATATATCCGTCAATCACCTGTTTGTTGGGCAAGACGTAAGCCTTCCCCTCACGCTTCAACTTCTCTACGGTATATTCCATCTGGCGCGGAGAGAAATCACGTCCCCAAGTGATATAGAAATCACATGGGGCCGAGGCAAACTTAGGATTCTCGTCATCGCCCTCACGAGCTGCGCAGAGTTGTCCACGCTTGTGGTAATACTTAGGATAAAGAATCTCCGCCGGCACCGTATAGGCCGTGTCAAACTTCTCTGCCTTCTGGGGATTGACCTTGCGCGTCCCAGGGTCACCCCCTTGAATCATGAAATTCTTGATAACCCGATGGAAGATGCAACCATCATAATAGCCACCCTTCACCCACTTCAAGAAGTTGTCACGATGCAGAGGCGTGTCATTATAGAGAGCTACACGAATGTTACCCATCGTAGTCTCCAGCAACACCTCATGACAAGTAGCGTCTTGGCGCACCGCCGCCGTGTCGGTGCCCTCTACGGCAATTCCTTTGAGCACAGTCACCTTCTCATTATTCATCACATCTTGCGCCGCAGCATGAATGCCCAGGCATCCCAATGCCAACGCTATAAGAGTCGTTTTGATCTTCATTTCCAAATTTATTTTAATTCCTTAATTCACCGTTATATGAAAACAACCTTGCTTCACTTCGTACTTGACATAGCAACGTTCCTTTTCCCTGAAATCACGGAGCACCTCACTGAGCACCCACTTCAATGAATCGTTACGCACCTGTCGGCGAGGTTCCTTTTCCGTTTGCACCGTCTGATAGCGATTATAGCAAATATCGAAAGTCGTGCCATAGAGATGGCAAGAATTCTCGGTGGCATTACCATTGCGGGTTCTCAACTTGGCGACATCTTCCTTGGTACGTAGAATACTCGTCACGATAATCTTATGCAAAGGGATGCCCTTGATTTGCAAAGAATCGAAATAAGCCCGCCCGATGTCCTGCAAAAGCACAGAGGCACGAGGCACGAGATAAGGGATGCTATTGTTGAGCTTATCGACATGGAAGAAAGGATTGCTCCCCACATAGACTAATGCCCCCTTGCTATGCTCCGCCTCTTCCCGGTTCTGAACAGGTGCCACCCCATATTTGTTGGCAGCCACAAGCTGCACGTCCTGTTGGTCCGGGAACGTATTTCCGAAGTGAGGCACTGAGAAGATACGATGCTTCACCTCCTTTCCGTCTTTGTCGAAGAAGATGGACGGTTTCCCTTTTTGGGCGGTATCGGGTGTAACCAAACACATCTTGTCGGCATCGACCTCCTGACGTGAATTCTCCACCGCAGCACTATCCTTGCCATCTGCAACATCCGCCATGTGCGGTTTCGCCACACTAGGGCAAGCCAACCGAACCAAAGCTAGAACTACAACAACGACCACAAAGCCCAACAAGAAACGGTTCTTGCCAGACATTGCCTTCAACACTTCTATCACTTTGTCCAATATATCCTTAGATTTCATCATCATGACTTAACATTCCATTGGCAAAAGTACATCATTATTTCCGTAACACAAAACTTTTTAATGTCTTTTTAATAAGTTCCACTAGAAAACACAACTTTTCCTATTAGATTTGGCAGTTTCTGCCATTTTCATACCTTTTATATTATTAGTGAGTTATACCATCAGCATCGGTTTCAGCAAACGCAAAAATACTTTTTCCACTCAAAATCAAGAAAATATGCAAGAAATTTGCTCAATTCACAGAAAAGTAGTACTTTTGCACGCGTTATATAATACTTTAGTTTAAACTATTTGAATTTTTAAGTTTTGATAGAGAAGCATATAGTACTCGAAGATATCGACCCAGTGATGTTCTACGGTGTGAACAACGCTCACCTGCAGATGATAAAATCACTGTATCCTAAGTTGCGTATCGTGGCACGTGACAACGTGCTTCGTGTGCTTGGCGACGAGGAAGAAATGGCGAAAGCAGAAGAAGACATAGAACAGATGCGCAAGCATTTGGCAAAATACAACATGCTGAGCGAGGAAGACATTCTTGACATCGTGAAAGGCAAGCAGACCAAGGCCGACTCCGTAAAAGGTGTGCTGGTGTATAGCATCAGCGGGAAACCCATCAAGAGCAGAAGCGAGAATCAGCAGAAGTTGATTGATGCCTACGAAAAAAACGACATGGTGTTCGCCGTAGGCCCTGCCGGCACGGGCAAGACCTACCTCAGCATCGCCCTGGCTGTCAAAGCCCTAAAGGAAAAGACAGCCAAGAAAATCATCCTCTCGCGCCCAGCCGTCGAAGCTGGCGAAAAGCTCGGCTTCCTGCCAGGTGACATGAAAGACAAAATCGACCCTTACCTGCAACCGCTATATGATGCGCTCGAAGACATGATTCCTGCCGTCAAGTTGCAAGACATGATGGAAAAGCACATCATTCAGATCGCCCCTCTCGCATTTATGCGTGGACGCACGCTAAGCGACGCCGTCGTCATCCTCGACGAGGCACAGAACACCACCACCCAACAGATTCGCATGTTCCTTACCCGCATGGGCATGAACACAAAGATGGTCATCACGGGCGACTTGACCCAGATCGACCTGCCTCGCGAGCAGCACAGCGGACTAAAGGAAGCACTCAAGATACTTGACGGTGTGGAAGGCATCGGAGTGGTTAGCCTAGGGCAAAAGGACATCGTCCGACACAAGCTCGTGACCAGAATTGTCAACGCCTACGATGCTTATGACAAAGCAAGGAGCGAAGAAAGAAGAGTGAAGAGTGAAGAATCCAGAGGCAAGACTTTCGAATAAGGCTCGGGAAGGGTGCTCCAACGTTAGACTAAGTTTTAATTTTTCAAAGTATAAAAAACAATGAAAGCATTAACAAAGACAGATTTCCATTTCGATGGACAGAAGAGTGTTTACCACGGTAAAGTACGTGATGTGTATGACATTAACGACGACATCCTCGTGATGGTCGCTACCGACAGAATCTCAGCGTTCGACGTTGTGCTCCCTAAGGGAATCCCTTTCAAGGGCCAGGTGCTCAACCAAATCGCAGCTAAGTTCTTGGACACAACGACAGACATCTGTCCTAACTGGAAGTTGGCCACTCCAGACCCTATGGTAACTGTAGGTTTGAAGTGCGAGGGTTTCCGTGTCGAGATGATTATCCGATCCATCCTCACAGGCAGCGCATGGAGAGAATATCAGAAAGGATGCCGTGAGCTATGTGGCGTGAAGTTGCCGGACGGAATGCGCGAGAACGAGCGTTTCCCCGAGCCTATCATCACTCCTACCACCAAGGCTGACGAGGGTCACGACATGAACATCTCCAAGGAAGAGATTATAGCACAGGGCATCGTTAGTGCTGAGGATTACGCTGTCATGGAAGACTACACCCGCCGCATCTTCAAGCGTGGGCAGGAAATCGCAGCCAAGCAGGGCTTGATTCTCGTAGATACCAAGTATGAGTTTGGCAAGCGTGACGGCAAGGTTTATCTCATCGACGAGATTCACACACCAGACTCCAGCCGCTACTTCTATGCCGACGGCTACGAGGAGAAGTTTGAGAAGGGCGAGCCACAGCGTCAACTCTCCAAGGAGTTTGTTCGCCAGTGGTTGATCGAGCACAACTTCATGAACGAGCCAGGCCAGACCATGCCGGAGATTACCGATGAATATGCTGAGAGCGTATCCGACCGCTACATCGAGCTATACGAGCACATCACTGGCGAGAAGTTCGACAAGGCGACAGAGGAAGGCGACATCGCCGCACGTATCGAGAAGAACGTAAGCGAGTGGCTTGCTACTAGAAAATAATACATATTTTTAGGTACGTATGTACGAACAAGAAAAGATAAAGCCCTACGAGGGGCAAGGAGACAAAGGCAAGTTGGTAGAGGAGATGTTCGACAACATCGCCCCTACCTACGACACCTTGAACCATCGCCTCTCATGGAACATAGACAAAGGCTGGCGCAAGAAAGCCATCAAGCGACTAGAGGAGTTTCATCCCAGAAAGATGCTTGACATCGCCACAGGCACGGGCGACTTCGCCATCCTTGCTACTCAAATGCTTCATCCTAAGACGCTCATTGGAGCCGACATCTCGGAAGGCATGATGGAAATCGGGCGACAGAAAGTAGCCAAGGAACATCTGGAGAAGGTTATCAGCTTCGAGAAAGAAGATTGCCTCAACCTCTCCTACCCCGATGAGACCTTTGATGCCGTGACTGCAGCTTTCGGCATCCGCAACTTTCCCAACCTGGACCAAGGTCTCAAAGAAATGTGCCGTGTACTCAAGAAGGGAGGACATCTGAGCATCGTCGAGCTGACAACACCAGTCTGTTTCCCGATGAAACAACTCTTCCACATCTATTCACACACCGTGCTGCCCGTGTATGGCAAGTTGATTTCCAAAGACCAAAGTGCGTACAGTTATCTCACTGCCACCATCGAAGCATTCCCACAAGGCGAAACCATGATGGAGGTGCTCAAGAAGGCAGGATTTGAAAAGGCGGAGTTCAAGCGGCTCACCTTCGGCATCTGTACGATGTATTTCGCAACCAAATAAGGAGACAGTTTTAGCAAAACGCTATCAATAATAATTTATTAATTAAAGTATAAATTGCTATGGACAAGTATGGACTCATAGGTTATCCCTTGGGACATTCTTTCTCAAAGAACTACTTCAACGAGAAATTTGAGAATGAAGGCATCAACGCCAAGTACATCAACTTCGAGATACCCTCTATTGATGACTTGACCGAGGTGCTTGACTCGAATCCCGAGCTGAAAGGCTTCAACGTGACGATTCCCTACAAGGAGAAAGTCATCAGTTTTCTCGACTACGTTAGTCCGGAGGCAAACGCCATCGGAGCGGTCAATGTGGTTAGAGTGGAACGCAAGGGAAAAGAGAGGGTGCTCAAAGGATACA
This sequence comes from Waltera intestinalis, assembly GCA_963628185.1. Lineage (GTDB taxonomy): Bacteria > Bacteroidota > Bacteroidia > Bacteroidales > Bacteroidaceae > Prevotella. Next base: position 25,147 of record CAVGEN010000059.1, read on the forward strand.
ACAGTGATGTCATCGGTTTTACCCAGAGCATAGAACCGTTCATCGAGTCTTTCAACAAGAAAGCCTTGATATTGGGAACGGGCGGTGCTTCGAAAGCCATCAACTACGGTTTGAAATCACTCGGTCTGGAGACGGTCTTCGTGAGTCGGTACGAACGCCCTGGCACAATACAGTACGACAAGATTACCCCTGAGATTCTCAAGGAATACAATGTCATCGTCAACTGCACACCAGTGGGCATGTATCCCCATGTGGATGAGTGTCCTCCCCTCCCATACGAGGCAATGGACAGCCACACGCTACTCTACGACCTCATCTACAACCCTGACGAGACCCTCTTCATGAAAAAAGGCGCAGCTCAGGGAGCAACTGTTAAGAACGGACTGGAAATGCTATTGTTGCAAGCATTCGCCTCATGGGACTTCTGGGGCGGAAAAGAGCAACTCTAAACTAAGGAACATAGAGCTTTACCCTACAAACAAAAAGGTATAGCCGTCATATAAACAAGTATAACATTATGAGTAACAATCGCTATATGATGCGCGGTGTGAGTGCCGCCAAAGAAGACGTGCACAACGCCATCAAGAACATTGACAAGGGTATCTTCCCACAAGCCTTCTGCAAGATTATACCAGACGTTCTGGGAGGCGACCCGGAGTATTGCAACATCATGCACGCCGACGGAGCTGGCACCAAGTCTAGCTTGGCTTACATGTACTGGAAGGAAACAGGCGACCTCTCTGTATGGAAAGGTATCGCACAAGATGCAGTGGTCATGAACACGGATGACTTGCTCTGTGTGGGCGCAGTAGATAACATCCTTGTTTCCTCCACCATCGGCCGCAACAAGATGCTCGTTCCCGGCGAGGTAATCTCCGCCATCATCAATGGCACCGACGACCTCTTGCACGAGATGCGTGAGATGGGCATCGGCATCTACCCCACAGGTGGCGAAACGGCCGATGTGGGCGACTTGGTTCGCACCATCATCGTCGATTCTACCGTAACCTGCCGCATGAAGCGCAGCGATGTCATCAACAACGCCAACATCCGTCCGGGCGACGTCATCGTCGGTCTCTCTTCTACGGGGCAATCCACTTACGAGAAGAAGTATAATGGTGGCATGGGTAGCAATGGTTTGACATCCGCACGCCATGATGTGTTCGCCAAATACTTGGCAGAAAAATATCCTGAGAGCTTCGACCATGCTGTACCCGACGAGTTGGTATATAGCGGCAAGTACAAATTGACCGATGAGGTGGAAGGCGCACCTATCAACGCAGGCGAACTAGTACTCTCCCCTACCCGCACCTATGCTCCTGTCATCAAGAAATTGCTTGACGAGTTGCGCCCGGAGATTCACGGTATGGTACACTGCACGGGTGGGGCACAGACCAAAGTTCTCCACTTTGTAGGTGAGGATTGCAAGGTCGTAAAGGACAACATGTTCCCCGTTCCGCCACTCTTCAAGGCCATCCACGACTGCTCGGGTACCGACTGGAAAGAAATGTACCAGGTGTTCAACATGGGTCACCGTATGGAAATCTATGTTCGCCCAGAGGTGGCAGAGAAAGTCATCGCCATCAGCAAGAGTTTCAACATCGATGCCCAGATCGTCGGACATATCGAGGAAGGCAAGCGCAGCTTGACCATCAAGAGCGAGTTCGGAACATTCGAATACTAAAAAAGAACAATGGATAATAACAACATTTTACAGAAACTCGACGGACTAGAGAGCCGTTATGAGGAAGTGAGCACACTCATCACCGACCCAGATGTCATCGCCGACCAGAGCCGCTACGTGAAGCTGACCAAGGAATGGAAAGACCTTGGCGACATCATGGATGCGCGTAAGCGATACATCAACTGTCTGGAAGCCATCAAGGAGGCAAAGGACATCCTTGCCAACGAGAGTGACCCAGAGATGAAGGAGATGGCCCGTGAAGAACTGAACGAGAATGAAGCCCTCCAACCTAAATTGGAGGAAGAAATCAAAATAGCACTTGTACCTAAGGACCCGGAAGATGCCAAGAATGTGCAGATGGAAATCCGTGGTGGCGCAGGTGGCGACGAGGCGGCTCTCTTTGCCGGCGACCTCTTCAATATGTACAAAAAGTACTGCGAGTCCAAGGGATGGACCGTAAGCGTGACTTCAGTATCAGAAGGCGCAGTGGGCGGTTACAAAGAAATCGACTTCGCTGTCAGTGGTGCTGATGTCTATGGCACCTTAAAGTATGAGTCGGGCGTTCACCGTGTACAGCGTGTGCCTGCCACTGAGACCCAAGGTCGCATGCACACCTCGGCTGCCACCGTAGCCGTCTTGCCAGAAGCCGACAAGTTTGAGGTCAACATCAATGAGGGCGACATCAAATGGGATACCTTCCGAAGTTCTGGTGCAGGTGGCCAGAACGTCAACAAGGTAGAGTCAGGAGTTCGCCTCCGTTACCCATGGAAGAACCCCAACACGGGCGAGGTAGAGGAAATCTTGATAGAATGTACCGAGACCCGCGACCAGCCCAAGAACAAGGAACGTGCCTTGAGCCGTCTCTACACATTCATCCACGACCGTGAGCACCAGAAATATATCGACGATATTGCTAGCCGCCGCAAGAGCCTTGTCTCCACTGGCGACCGCAGTGCCAAGATTCGTACTTACAACTTCCCCCAAGGTCGTGTCACCGACCACCGCATAGGTTATACCACCCACGACCTGAGTGGATTCCTCGGAGGCGACATCCAAGACATGATCGATGCACTGACCGTAGCGGAAAATGCAGAAAAATTAAAAGAAACAGAATTGTAGAATTATGAACAGAAAAAAACTAGTAGAGCAAATCTTCGCCAAGAAGAGTTTCTTGTGCGTAGGTCTTGATACAGATATTGAAAAATTGCCGGAATGTATCGTCAACGACGAGGATATCCAAGGTGCAGAAGCTGAGATGATGTTCCGCTTCAACAAAGCCATCATTGACGCGACAGCTCCCTATTGTGTGGCCTACAAGCCAAATCTGGCATTCTATGAGAGTCGTGGCATCGATGGCATGATAGCCTTCGAGAATACCATCAAGTATCTCAAGTCACACTACCCTCACCACTTCATCATCGCAGATGCCAAGCGTGGCGACATCGGAAATACATCCAAGATGTATGCCCAGACATTCTTCAAGGAATATGACCTCGACTCGCTGACCGTCGCCCCCTACATGGGAGAAGACTCCGTGAAGCCATTTTTAGAGTATGAGGGCAAATGGGTAATCCTCTTGGCCCTCACCAGCAACAAGGGCAGCCACGATTTCCAACTCACAGAAGACAAAGAGGGTGAGCGTCTCTTCGAGAAAGTATTGAAGAAGAGCCAGGAATGGGGCACCGACGAGAACATGATGTACGTAGTAGGTGCTACCCAAGGCAGTATGTTCGAGGATATCCGCAAGGTGGCTCCCAGTCACTTCTTGCTCGTACCAGGCGTTGGTGCTCAAGGCGGTAGCTTGCAGGAGGTTTGCAAGTACGGCATCATCAAGGACTGTGGCTTGCTCGTCAACTCTTCACGTGGCATCATCTACGCCAGCCATGGCGAGGATTTTGCCGAGGTAGCCGCGCAAAAAGCCAAGGAGTTGCAAGAGCAGATGGCAGAGGAACTTACTAAGCTTTAATGCAACAAATCATACAAGCATTCTGTTTCCTATTCAGTTATAAACTTAAACGAAAGATAGATTATGGAATTTTCCGCTCAACAAATAGCCCAATTTGTACAGGGCAAGGTGGAAGGCGACGAGAACGCCACCGTCAACACCTTCGCCAAAATCGAAGAAGGTAAGGAAGGGGCGATTTCGTTTCTTTCAAACCCTAAATATACGCACTATATCTACGACACCAAATCCAGCATCGTGCTCATCGACGAGACGGTCGAATTAGAGAAACCTGTCACCACCACCTTGATTCGTGTGAAAAACGCATACGAATGCGTGGCAAAGTTGCTCCAGATGTACGAGTCTATGAAGCCAAAGAAGACTGGCATCGACTCCTTGGCTTTCGTTTCTCCCAAGGCAAAGGTGGCAGAGAATGTATATGTAGGTGCATTCGCTTACATCGGCGATGGAGCCGAAGTAGGTGAAGGCAGCCAAATCTATCCCCATGCCTATATCGGCGATGGGGTTAAGATTGGCAAGAATGCCCTCATCTACCCAAATGTGAGCATCTATCATGGTTGCAAACTTGGCGAGAATGTAACCATTCACTCCGGCAGTGTCATCGGTGCTGATGGATTTGGGTTTGCACCAGGTGCAGACGGCTACGACAAGATTCCACAGATAGGTATCGTGACTATTGAAGACAACGTGGAGATTGGTGCCAACACTTGTGTTGACCGCTCTACCATGGGCAGCACCTACGTTCGCAAGGGTGTGAAACTCGACAATCTCGTTCAGATAGCCCACAACACCGACATTGGCGAGAACACTGTCATGTCTGCGCAAGTGGGTATCGCTGGTTCTGCCAAGGTAGGACAATGGTGCATGTTTGGCGGTCAAGTGGGTATCGCTGGTCACATCACCATCGGTGACAAGGTCTTCTTGGGTGCCCAGAGTGGTGTTCCGGGCAGCATCAAGGGCGGTCAGGAGCTAATAGGAACTCCTCCTATGGAACCTCGCTCCTACTTCAAGTCACAAGCCATCTTCCGTCGTTTGCCTGATATGTACAAGGAGCTGAACGAATTGAAGAAGCAAGTAGAAGAACTGAAGAAAAAGAATTAAATTCATGTTGAATGTGGAGTTACCTCACGATTAAACAGCATCCCTCAAGGACACAAGTCTAATTAAATTCTCAACATTCAGCACCCAACTTAAAATAAAATCATTATGTCAAAACAGAAGACACTAAAAGGCAGTTTCTCTTTGTGTGGCAAGGGTTTGCACACAGGGCTGAGTCTTACCGTGACTTTCAACCCTGCGCCAGAGAACACTGGTTATAAGATACAACGCATCGACCTTGAAGGTGAGCCAACTATTCAGGCTGTGGCAGAAAACGTGGTAGAGACCCAACGTGGAACAGTTCTCGGCAAGGGCGACATCCGCATTTCAACCATCGAGCATGGTATGTCCGCCCTCTATGCACTGGGAATCGATAATTGTTTGATACAGGTAAATGGTCCTGAGTTCCCTATACTGGATGGCTCAGCCGCCATGTACGTAGAGAAAATCAAGGCTGTCGGCATCCAAGACCAGAACGCAGAGAAGGACTACTACATCATCCGCCACAAGATAGAGGTGAAGGAAGAAAACGGTTCTGTCATCACCATTCTCCCAGACGAGGATTTCAGCATTACGGCGATGTGCTCATTCGAGAGCAAGTTTATCAACAGCCAGTTCGCCACACTCGACAAGATGGAAACTTACATCGAAGAGATTGCGTCAGCACGCACCTTCGTCTTCGTACGTGACATCATGCCTTTGCTCCAAGCCAACCTCATCAAAGGCGGTGACCTCGACAATGCTATCGTCATCTACGAGCGTCAAGTCGAACAGGCTCAACTCGACCAACTTGCCGACCATCTCAAGGTGCCTCACATGGATGCGACCAAGCTCGGTTACATCCAGCACAAGCCATTACAGTGGGAGAACGAGTGTACACGACATAAATTGCTCGACATCATCGGTGACATGGCACTGATTGGGAAGCCTATCAAGGGACGCATCATCGCCACACGTCCTGGCCACACCGTTAACAACAAGTTTGCACGCCTCATGCGCAAGGAAATCCGCAAGCATGAAATTCAAGCTCCTATATACAATCCTAACGAGGAGCCTATCATGGACAATATCCGCATACGCCAACTACTTCCGCACCGCTACCCCATGCAGTTGGTTGACAAGGTGATAGCCATGGGTTCGACAAGCATCGTAGGCGTGAAGAGCGTGACGAGCAACGAGCCTTTCTTCCAAGGTCACTTCCCGGAAGAGCCTGTCATGCCAGGTGTGTTGCAGGTAGAGGCAATGGCACAATGCGGCGGTTTGCTCGTGCTCAACCAGTTGGAAGAACCTGAGCGTTGGAGTACTTACTTCATGAAGATAGATGACGTGAAGTTCCGCAAGAAAGTCGTTCCAGGCGACACCCTCCTCTTCCGCGTGGAGTTGTTGGCACCTGTTCGCCACGGCATCAGTTCGATGAAGGGTTATATGTTCGTAGGCGACCAAGTCGTGGCAGAAGCAACATTCACCGCACAAATTGTAAAGAACAAGTAAAAAACCGTTTATAGTTAATAGTTTATAAAGGCAGTGATGTCTAAAGAACTATTAACTACAAACTTTAAACTATAGAATATGAATCAGATTAGTCCTTTAGCATTTGTTCATCCAGAGGCACAACTCGGAGACAACAACATCATCGGTCCTTTCTGCTATATTGACAAGGACACCGTATTGGGCGACAACAACGTTTTGCAGAACAGCGTCACCATCAACGTAGGTGCTCGCATCGGCAGCAATAACGAGATTTTCCCAGGAGCCAGCATCTCCACCAAGCCACAAGACTTAAAGTTTCGTGGCGAGGTGACAACATGCGAAGTTGGCGACAACAACAGTATTCGCGAAAATGTAACCATCTCTCGTGGCACGGCTTCCAAAGGCAAGACCATCGTAGGAAGCAACAATCTCTTGATGGAGAATATGCACGTAGCTCACGACTGCGTACTAGGCAACGGTTTAATTATCGGCAACTCAACCAAGTTTGCCGGTGAAGTAACCATCGACGACAACGCCATCGTCAGTGCCTCTGTGCTATGCCACCAGTTCTGCCACATCGGTGGCTACGTGATGATTCAGGGCGGATGCCGTTTCTCCCTTGACATTCCGCCATACGTCATCGCTGGCAAAGAGCCAACACGCTATGCCGGCTTGAACCTCGTCGGTCTTCGCCGTCGTGGATTCAGCAATGAATTAATACAGCACATCCACGAAGCATACCGCTTACTCTACTCCAAGGGAGTATTGAAAGAAGGTATTCAAGAAATCAAGAACAACCTCCAGATAACTCCGGAAATCCAATACATCATCGACTTTGTGGAGTCATCCAAGCGAGGCATCATCAGATAGTTAGAAGTTTATAGTTTATAGAGCAAGAAATGCCATGCACTATAAGCTATAAACTAAAATGATAGACTATGAAGACATTAATCGTAGTTCTCGGTCCTACAGGTGTTGGCAAGACAGAACTCTGCCTCACTTTGGCAGAACATCTTGGCACACCCATTGTCAACGCAGACTCCCGTCAGATATTCAAGGAAATACCTGTCGGGACGGCAGCTCCTACCCCAGAACAACAAAGACGTGTAAAACACTATTTCGTTGGAAACCACCATATCGAAGACTATTATAGTGCAGCTATGTACGAGGAAGATGTCATGAAACTGCTACAAGACGACATATTCCTGCATCATGACACCGCCCTATTGACTGGCGGCAGCATGATGTATATCGACGCCATCTGCAAAGGTATCGATGACATTCCCACGGTGCGTGACGACATACGCACATGGATGAAAGACCGACTGGAAAAAGAGGGGCTGGAAGCACTCGTTGAGGAATTACACCAATTAGACCCCGTACATTGGACTATCGTGGACAAAAGGAATCCACGCCGTGTGGTACATGCACTCGAAATCTGCCATCAGACAGGCAATACCTACACCTCTTTCAGAACTGCCAAAAAGAAAAAACGTCCTTTCAACATCATCAAGATAGGACTCAACCGTGATCGTGCCGAAATGTACGACCGCATCAACCAACGTGTGCTGATGATGCTGGAAGAAGGGTTGGAGGAAGAAGCAAGAAAAGTGTATCCACAAAAAGGTGTCACGGCATTGCGAACCGTCGGATACAAAGAGTTGTTTGCCTATTTTGACGGTGAGATAGACCGTGAGGAAGCAATTCGACAAATCCAATCACACAGTAGAGAATATATGCGCAAACAACTGACATGGTTTAAACGTGACGAAGAAATCACTTGGTTCCCCCCCGATAACGTTAAAGAAATCATAAATTATATTGATTGCTGCTTACATAACAAATAATTTTACTATTTTTGCAGTAGAATATAGAATGGCACATAGTAGAAGCCACCAACATGGGGTGCCTACTGTTCCAACAATCATAAAAAATATGAAGAAAATCAAGACTCTCTTTGCCTGGTTATGGCATAAGTTCTGCGGCTTTTGGCCATGGTATAGAAATTTGTATCGTGGAAGAGCTTGGTACACGAAGACTTTGGTCGGTTTGGCAAGTTGCATCATCGCTTTCATCCTATATCTAGGAGCCGTAGATGTCAACTTCTTGTGGCTTTTCGGCAAGTCTCCAGGATATTTTTCTGGAATCTTGAATCCACAAACCAATGAAGCTTCTGAAATCTACAGTGCCGACGGAAAATTGATTGGAAAGTACTTCAACGAGAACCGTACCCCTGTTGAATATGAAGATGTTAATCCTGACTTCTTCAAGGCACTCGTAGATACCGAAGACGAGCGATTCTACAAGCATTTTGGCATCGACCCTATCGGCTTGTTTGGTGCTGTCAAAGACGCACTGCTCCATCACGATGCACGTGGAGCCTCTACCATCACCCAACAGTTGGCCAAGAACATGTTCCGTGTTCGTTCTCAATATTCCACAGGTTTGCTTGGCAAGATTCCCGTATTGCGCATCTTGATAGTAAAGAGCAAGGAATGGATTATTGCCGCGAAGTTGGAGACGGTATATTCCAAAAAGGAAATCATCACCATGTATGCCAACACAGTAGATTTCGGTTCTAACTCGTATGGTATCAAAACTGCTGCCAAAACATACTTCAATACAACTCCTGGCGATTTGACTACCGAACAGGCTGCAGTGCTTGTTGGTATGCTAAAGGCAACAACTTATTACAATCCTCGCACCAACCCTGAAAACAGTTTGGCACGCCGCAACACCGTACTATATAATATGGTGACACATGGCGACTTGGCTCAGGCTCGTTACGATAATCTGAAGCAAATGCCTATCAAACTCAACTTCAAGGTGGAAGAGAACTACGATGGGCAGGCCAAGTATTTCCGCGAGGCTGTAGCCAACTACCTGAAAGACTGGTGCGACCGTGAAGGTTATGACCTCTACTCCAGTGGTTTGAAGATTTATACAACCATCGATACTCGTATGCAAAAATACGCAGAAGATGCAGCACGCAAGCAGATGAAGACAGTTCAGCAAAACTTCAACAACCATTGGAATATCCGTCGCACACAAGCAGGTACTGGGAAGTGGCTCGGCGAAAATCCTTGGCAAGACGAGAATCACAAAGAGATTGCAAACTTTATACAGGGAATAGCAGAACGCCAAACCTTCTACAAGAACTTGTTGGCACGCTTCCCCAACAATCCAGACTCCGTCAACTACTATTACAAAGAATGGATTCACCCTGTCAAGTTGTTCGACTACGACAAGGGAACAGTCACCAAGATGATGACTTCCGAGGACTCCATCAAATACATGACCACATTCATGCACTGTGCATTTGTAGCCATGGAGCCACAATCAGGAGCTGTGAAAGCCTGGGTAGGCGACATCGACTTCGACGCTTGGAAATACGACAAAGTGACAGCAGAACGCCAACCTGGTTCTACTTTCAAGCTCTTCGTATATACAGAGGCCATGAACCAAGGTTTAACACCTTGCGACAAGCGTCGTGACGAATACATCTCCATGGATGTCTATGATAAGAAGAAACATGAAATGGTGAAGTGGACGCCGTCCAACGCCAACGGATCGTTCTCTGGCGATTCCATTCCATTGAAGAGTGCATTTGCCAAGAGTATCAACTCTGTGGCCGTGCGCCTAGGACAAGAGATGGGCATCAAGCGAATCATTGAGACTGCCAAGAAGATGGGTATCCAAAGCCCTCTGGACGACCAGCCATCCCTTGCCTTGGGAGCTAGCGATGTCAACTTGTTGGAAATGGCTACAGCCTATAGCACCATCGCCAACAATGGTATGCACCACGACCCGGTATTGGTGACTAGAATTGTTGACCGTGACGGCAAGGAAGTATATAGCGGTCCAGATATTGCAGAGCAAGTCATCCCTTACAAGAGTGCCTTCTTGATGCAACAGCTCTTGCAAGGCGGTATGCGCGAACCAGGCGGCACATCTCAGAGCCTTTGGGGCTATGTAGGCAACTATAAGGACACCGAGTTCGGTGGAAAGACGGGCACAACCAACAACCACTCTGACGCATGGTTTATGGGAGTCAGTCCAAAACTCGTTGTCGGAGCTTGGGTCGGAGGTGAATACAGATGTATCCACTTCCGTACAGGAGCGTTGGGACAAGGCTCACGAACCGCCCTCCCTGTTTGTGGTTATTTCTTGCAAGCCTTATTCAAAGACCCAGCATTCAAAGAATATCATGGCAAGTTTGACAAGCCGAAAGACGAAGACATCACTCGCGACATGTATATCTGCGACAGTTACGTGCCACGCGCCAAGGTAGATACTACCCGAGTAGACAGTGCTGCCATACACGAGGAAATCATACTCGACGAGAATGGAAACCCAATCATTCGCGAAGTGCCAGCGGGCGAGGAACATACAGGCGAAAAGAAACCTGACGAGAAGGGCGAAAAGAAGAAAAAGCCTTCGGAGCAGGTCATCAACTTCGATGATTTATAAAGAGAAAATGCAACTAATTATAAGACAAAAGCAACTAGCCTAGGGCACATCCCCCTGGGCTAGGTGCTTTTGGTTTCCACCTATCAAACATACATCCACAAAATCAGCTTCACATCCCATCATTCCAAAACGATCATAAAAACATGGCAGCAAACATAGACCTAGAAAACGAGGAACTGCAAAATGCCTTGCAGATAATCCAATACACCCGCCGTTCCCTTTTCCTCACAGGAAAGGCAGGAACTGGCAAATCTACTTTTCTACGACATATTGCAGCTACCACCAAGAAGAAGCACGTGATTTTAGCCCCCACAGGTATCGCAGCCATCAATGCTGGGGGATCTACCCTACATAGCTTTTTCAAACTCCCTTTCTATCCCCTCCTTCCTAACGACAGCAAATACAGTGTGCGCAACATACGCAACACGATGAAGTACAATTCCGAGAAAATCAAACTTCTCAGGGAAGTGGAACTCATCATCATTGACGAGATTAGTATGGTACGTGCTGACATCATAGACTTCATCGACAAGGTGCTCAGAGTCTATAATCGCAATATGAGAGAGCCTTTTGGCGGAAAACAGCTGCTCCTCGTTGGCGACATCTACCAGTTGGAACCAGTGGTAAAAGAAGATGACCGCAAACTCCTGAGCCCTTTTTACTCCAGCAGTTTCTTTTTTGAAGCCAAAATATTCAATCACTTTCAACTGGTAAGCATCGAACTCAAGAAAGTCTATCGCCAAAGCGACCCCGTGTTTATCAACATACTAGACCATATACGCACAAGCCAAATAGGCATATCAGACTTAGCACGCCTCAACCAACGTGTCGGTGCCCCATTGGATGAAAGCGACTCCAAGCTTGCCATCACGTTATCCACTCGAAGGGACACAGTAGATTTTATCAATGAAAACAAACTAAGGGAACTCCCTGGCGACCCTACCCTCTTCCGAGGGAGCATCGAAGGAGAATTTCCTGAAAGCAGTCTTCCTACACCGATAGAGCTATACCTGAAGACAGGTGCACAAGTCATCTTCATCAAGAACGACATCGACCACCAGTGGGTCAACGGAACCCTGGGCACCATCATCGGCTTCGATGACGAACAAGATAGCCGCATCTATGTTCGCACAGAAAGCGGAAATGATGTCATGGTAGAGCAAGTAGCCTGGAGCAATATGCGGTATCATTTCAACGAGACAGAAAAGAAGATAGAGGAAGAAGAGATAGGAAGATATACCCAATACCCTATCCGCCTGGCTTGGGCGATAACCGTACATAAGAGCCAAGGTTTGACTTTCAACCAAGTAAAAATAGATTTTACAGGAGGTGTTTTTGCAGGTGGACAAACATACGTAGCCCTCTCACGCTGCACCAGTCTGGAAGGTATCAGCTTGCAAGAGCCTATCCGACACAACGAAGTTTTCGTCAGAAGTGAAGTGAAACAGTTTGCTCGAAATTACAATAATCAGAATGTCATCCACTCGGCATTGGTACAAAGCAAGGCCGACAAGCAATACCACGATGCAGCCATCGCTTTTGACAATGGCGACATGCAAGCAGCACTAGACAACTTCTTCCTTGCCATCCACAGCAGATATGACATCGAGAAACCGATTGCCAAACGATTCCTACGGAAAAAGCTCAACAAAGTTAATCAGCTGAAAGTTGAAAACGAACGCTTACGAGAAGTTATCAAGCAAAAGGACGAAGAGAAGAAGAAACAAGAGAACTTTCTCAAGAAACTCGCAACCGAATATGTCTTGTTGGGAAAAGAATGCGAGAAAGAAAGCATGAAGGATGCTGCCATCAATAATTACAAAAAAGCCTTGAAGCTCTGTCCAGAACATCCAGAGGCAAAAAGAAGGCTCAAGAAATTGGGAGCAAAATAATAAAAGAAACATGAAAAGAAGAAGACTTAGAAAGAAACGCATTTTTATGCTTTGCCTCATCCTTGCGGCAATCATCTTATTCATATTCCGTGGCTGTTTTTCCAAATGTTCATCCCGACAAGATGAACCTACAGACACCATCCCCCAGACCCGCCTCAACAACATCCTCAGCAACAAACTGTCTGACGGAACGGAATACCATGAGATGGACTCCTTGATAGAACGCTATCTCAAACATTGGGAAATCAACGGCGCACAGCTCGTCATCACCCGCAACGACTCCCTACTCTATGCACATGGATTTGGATTTGCAGATAAAGAGAAAGGTATTAAAATGGAGCCAAACATGGTGATGCGCTTCGCCTCTGTTTCCAAACTCATCACGGCGGTAGGCATCATGAAACTATATGAAATGAAGAAACTCCGCATGAGCGACAAGGTATTTGGCGAGAAAGGCATCCTCAACGACACGACCTACAACAACAGCATCAAAGACCCAAGATATTACGACATCACCGTTGAGCACCTTCTCCGGCATAATGCAGGATTCAACAATTATGCTGGCGACCCGATGTTCTCCACTCGGTATATCATCATGCAAAACCACCTGAAGGAAGCACCCGACCACAAGACCTTGTTGCGCATTTTGCTAAAACGCCACTTGGGCTACACACCAGGACAAGGCAAATGCTACTCCAACCTAGGCTATATGTTGCTATCGGAGATTATCGCCAAAAAGTCGGGCATGAAATACGAAGATTTCATGCAGAAGTATGTCCTTCATCCAACTGGGTGCTACGATATGCACATTGCAGGAACCTATTATGAGGATCGCCGCCCTAACGAGGTGAAATACTACATGCACCAGGGTTCAGTCAACGTGTATGAATACAACAACAGTGGAAGGTTGGTACCTCGCTGTTATGGCGAGAACGACGTGCCAAGACTAGAAGGAGCTGGGGCATGGTGTGGCTCAGCTGCAGAATTATCACGGTTAATAGCGTCCATAGACGGTTTGCCTCGCATCAAAGATGTCATCAGCAAGAAGAGCGTAGCCTTCATGACCGAGGAACAACCCGACCACAACTATTCCATCGGATGGAACTATACCGCCAAGGGAAGACCTTGGATCCGTACCGGCTCCCTATCAGGCACATCAGCTCTTGTATTGAAGTACCCCGACAATCAATGCTGGATTCTCATCACCAACACCTCCACCTGGAAAGGACATGGCTTTTCGAACGACACCATGGCATTCTTCGAGAAGCTCCGCACGAAATATACGGCTACGATGCCAAGGAAAGACTTATTTATGGAATAAAGAGAAAGCCTTATAGCCCCCCAAAAAAGGGTTTGCTATAAGGCTTTCTGCATACAAAACCACACTAATCCATGGGCTTAATATCCATACGTACTTCAGCTATTCTTTTCTTTTCCAGATATTCATTACTTTTCTGCTGATAGCAAACATATTCAGCAAGGAAACGACGAGGAACAACCCCAAGCCCAAGGCAATGGCTGGCATCATGCTTCCATCCTCGATGTCGGGATAAAGAGCCTCTATCAAATCCATATAATAGCCACGGAGGAAGAACAGGATAACCCATGCGATGATAAGCACAGACACATTTAAGCCAATAGTCAGCAACTGATATGGACGTGACACGTTGCCCGGACTATAGCCAATGAGAAGCAGGTTCTCCAACTTGGACGAGTTCTTCTGCACCAGCAAGTAGATGCTCAACATCAATATATAGAAACTCAACGCAGAAATAATCAAACCAATCACCATCACCATCGTAACCATCAATCGAAGGAAATAAGTGGTTTTCTCTGCGTTCAACTTTTCTGTCTCCACCTCATAGCCATGCTGCTCCAGATACTGCGAGATATTCTCGTCAGCCTGGTTTCCCACTTCCATAATGAGTCGATTAGGTTCACTATGCTCACCCGGCGCAAACTCCTGATTGCTCCAATCCATGAAAGCCTGTGGTACCAAGATTGTATTCAGTCGAGAAGAGAAACCGATGACCTTACCTTTGAACTGCTCTTTCCTGCCGTTAGCCTGTATGAATATCTGGAAATCTATCATTCCCATCAACCCATCACTAATCTTTGGCAAAGAATGACTTTGCGCAAAGCCAAAATTATACATATTAATATAGGTGCGTGGAAGGATGATGGGAATCTCCTTGGCGCCCACCTCATATTTCCACTCCTTCAACGGCACATCGACAAAGCCATCAGGCACACTCTCAAAAAACAATTCCGAGTTAAGAATATTGACTCCGTTCACCCCCATGGAAGCATCCACCTTATACTCGGTCGAGGTGAACTTGCCTACCTTCTTGACAAACTTCTGAGAAGAGATTTCATCAAACTCGCTACCAGAAAAAGTGTTGGAGCGACCGCTGAGGGTATTCCCCATGCCTATTTTCTTACTCATGATGAGATAGTCGGCCTTCATGAAGCTGTCCTGCTGCGTAAAGACAGGCAGAACATCGTGATAGAACTGAAAACCGAAAATTACGATAAGCATACCAAAGAGGTTAGCAAAGGCAAATCCTGCAAACTGAGGTATGCTAATATGCTGTCGTAGCAGCTTCCAAACCAATTTCATTATAATTGATAGTTTATAATTTACAGTTTATAGTTTTACGACCTTTTCATACGGCAAATCCATGTGTTTGCCGATACTCGTCACTATGACACCTGCACCTTGGCGTTTCGCTTCCGTCATCATGATATCGCCCATGATGCGAGAATTGTTGTCATCCAAATGGCTGATTGGCTCATCTGCCAAGATAAAATCGAAAGGCTGGCACAAGGAGCGGATCATCGCCACACGCTGTTGCTGACCAAACGACATGCGCCCTATCTTTGCATTCACCTTGTCGGCAATACCCAAGCGGTCAAACCATTCCAATATTTGTTGACGGTCTTGGAAACCTGTCATGTGATTCTTGATTTCCACGTTCTCCATCGCCGTGAGCTCTGGGAAAAGACGTAATTCCTGAAAGAGATGACTAATATGACGCTTACGTATCTCCACCCAATCCTTGACCTTATAGTTGGCGGTAACATCGCCATCAAACATCACGCTTCCGCTATAGTCGTGACGATAGCCCAAGATATAGCTGCAAAAGGTACTTTTACCTTTGCCACTATCAGCTTCGACCAAATAAAGATGCCCCTTCTCGAAGGTAACTTCCTGATTCCAAATCTCTGAGTTCAAGTCTGTGCGCAAGGCAAAGACTTGCGGAAGCACGGAATGAAACTTGATTGTTTCCACTGTTTTATATTTTTATTATTACTGATTTATCTCTACCTATTTACCCTTGCTCCTATCATATTCCTCCTTATTTCAAAGTATAGACAACAGAGTTTAAGTCGCCAAAGATTGGAGCAAGCAAAGAAGTGACAGCGGTCATCGCCTCACTATCCGTACCACTTTTGGCCAGATTGATAACCATTGCCAACTTCTGTCCTATGATTTCCTTTCGAATATCACCAGCAATAGGGTGATTGGACGGCTTGATGGAATAAGAAGCCAACAACTCATCACTGCCGCTATAGAACTGATTGTCATCGCTCACGCCGAAATAGAAGGAAGTTTTACCATCCGTATAGTAATAAGCATTCTTTCCACAGTCACCTATAGAGCTTCCCGCCGGGCATGATTCTTTCCAATAGCCGACATCAGCAAGCCACTTGGAATGTGCCATTTGCGCAGCCATCGTCAACTTCAGACTTGAGTCTGAGAAAGAAGGCATGACGAGTGCCAAGTCACCATCAACGCTCTTGATGATATTGTCCATGTCTATGGCGGCATTGATACCCAAAAGTAATTGTTGAAGCCCCTTGTTGCTCCGCACCATAGACAAGAACTTGGTTCCATCGACATTCATAAAGATACCGGCCACTGCGTCGTCCGGCATTGATGTCACATATTTTCCCTTGATAGGACGATAGTTTTGGGCAGCCTCTTTCAATGCCTTGTCAATAGATGCGTTTAACGAGAAAGTCTCCCCCTTGATTCTCAACATGCCATGCAAGATTTCCATTTCAGCAGCAACGACAACTTGCGAGGCATCAGCATCCTTTGGGGTGCCCAAAGTGAAAGGAGCAACAAACTTCTCTGGCAAAGCCTGTGCCTGTGCCACCATAGCCATCGGGGAAGAAATGGAATCCAAACGACCGAACAGAGGAGAAATCTTGAAACCTTGTTCCTCATCCGCCTTCAGATACTTGACCATCTGACGCTGCAACTCAGCCTGAGCATCAGCGACCACCGGTCCCATCACGAGAAGCGACTTGTCGGAAAAGCCAACCAACCAAGAGTCTTTGAGCAGGGTGAAACGAAATCCTTTCTTCTCTGTCACCTTCCGGCAAGCATGCTGTTCCTTAGACAACTTGTTCAACCAAGCCTCCAAGTTCCCGGCATCAGCAACCTTAGCGCAAAGCCCCAAGTTGCCTTCGGCAGATTCAAATAGATACAATTTCTCTGATATATCTACTCCACAATCAGTTACATCTTCCACATGCAACAGTGTTTTAAGTACCCCTACCTGACCAGCTGTCTGATTGTCCGCAGCCATCTTCTGCATATCAACAGAGATGACAGCCGTACTATTTGCAGGTATGGCATTGACATAATCCGAGCCAGAGCAAGAACTCAACAGCCCCCAACATGCCATGAAGCACCCTATCATCAATCTAAAACAAATCTTCTTCATAAACATAGACATTATATAAATATCTAGCCCGACGCATCTATATACGTCGAGCTAAATTAGACATAGCCACCGCCATCAGTCCGGCTGTCTCCGTGCGAAGCCTACTCGCACCAAGGCTGACAGACTCATACCCATGGGCGAGAGCCATCTGCACTTCATCAATGGAGAAATCGCCCTCTGGGCCAACCAATACCGTGACGTCAGGGTCATCCCCGTCTTCTTTCTGCAATTCTGCGAAGAAATCCAACTTTTCCACCTCCTCATAGCAATGACAGATGAATTTCCGTCCACTACGGGGTGTAGCGACAAACTCCTTGAAAGCCACCAGATCGTTGACAAGAGGTTTCCAAGCCTTATGACTTTGCTTGACAGCCGAAACTACAATCTTATCTATACGGTCAGTGCGCAAAGTCTTTCGCTCGGAGAACTTACAGTTGAGAAAAGACAATTCATCAAAGCCTATCTCAGTAGCCTTCTCGGCCATCCACTCGACGCGATCCATCATCTTGGTGGGAGCGATAGCCAAATGCACCTTGCCACGCCATGCAGGCTTTTGAGGCAATACCTCCCTGATTTCATAAAGGCACCGCTTATTAGTAGCCAACGTCACCTCCGCTTGGTAGAAATTGCCAGCTCCATCCATCAAGTTGATGGCATCCCCCGCCTTCAAGCGCAAGACGCGCAAGGCATGGGTAGCCTCCTCCTGTGGCAACTCCTCCGCATTGTCCGCATTCGGTACATAAAAGAACCTTATTTCTTTCATCTTGGTATATTTTTCCAGAGAGAAGCCTCCCTCTTACATCTACTCATTCTTGGCATGACGCTTGTTCAACTCATCACGCAAGGTAGATGCCATCTCATAGTTCTCTGTCTCTATCGCCTTTTCCATCGACATTTTAAGCATATTCTCACTGAGAGCCGACAAAGGCAAGCCGACTTTTGTCTCGCCCATCTTAAACGGAACCGACTGCGTCTGCATCAGCCTTTTCGTCGCGTAGATAGGAACTTTGCAAACGATAGAAAACAAGATGCCGTCGCTACACCTTATAGGATAGTGCTTGCCGCTCAGTTCATCCACAATCTCGGCAATATATTCACCATCTTGTATGCCGGAAATGACGACAGTCAACTGCTGAAAGCCCTGAGAACGCAAGATGCTCGCCATCACCTTAGGGAACAACGTAGCAACCTCAGGCTGGTTCATCAGATACAGCTGTATCTGATTGCGCATCGCCTTGTCGCAAGTCACGACCAACTGGCGTTCCTGCGGTTCGTCGAGCAACCCCAATAAAGCGACATCGTCAATGCCTAGAATTTCAGATATACCCAATAGCTTTAACTTAACCTTATCCATCATCATAATTATCTTATTATCCTTTTAGTTATCATTTATTATTCTTGGCTTTTGGCTTAAACATCAAGGCAAACAAGACGCCCACAACCAAAGCATAACCTGCGAAAATCAACCAACAACTTGCCCAGTCTGTCACTCCGTCAGCATCGGTATATGAATTTACAACCGCTTGAGCCGACAAAGTTCCTATAGTCGCACCAACACCATTGGTCATCAGCATAAACAGACCCTGCGCACTTGAGCGAATGGACTCGTCGGTTGACTGGTCAACAAACAGCGACCCTGAAATATTGAAGAAATCAAAAGCCACACCGTAAACGATCATGGACAAAACAAACATCCAGACACCACTGCCAGGATTACCTACCCCGAAGAGTCCAAACCTCAATACCCAAGCAAACATCGCTATCAGCATCACATTCTTGATGCCATATCTCTTCATAAAGAAAGGTATAAGCAAGATGCAGCAAGTTTCGCTCACCTGCGAGAGTGAAATCAGAATGTTAGCATGGTTCACGCCAAAGGAGTCTGCATACAGAGGATTCGATCCAAAAGACGTGATGAACGGGTTGGCAAAACCATTGGTAATCTGAAGACTAACCCCTAAAAGCATGGAGAAAACAAAGAATATAGCCATCTTCTTCTGCTTGAAAAGCATGAAAGCACGCAAACCAAAAGCGTCAACCACACTTTGCTTCTCCTTTTTCTCACTAACCGGGCAAGCAGGCAGTGTAAATGTATATAAAAACAAAATGACACTCACAACACCAGAAGCCACAAACTGATTCTGATTAGGTTGGAAGCCCATGAGATCGACAAACCACATCATACAGATGAAACCAATCGTACCAAACACGCGAATAGGCGGGAAATCCTTCACCGTATCCATCCCAGCCCGAGTCAAGCCATTGTATGCCACCGAATTGCTCAGAGCAAGCGTTGGCATATAGAAGGCGACACTCAACGTATAAACCCAGAATACAGCCCCCAACTGTCCTGTAGCACCCATATACGCAGCCCCGAACATGAAGAGAGCAGCAAACAAATGGCAATATCCCAACAAACGCTGAGCAGGAATCCATCTGTCAGCAACAATGCCCATCAAGGCTGGCATAAAGATAGACACGACACCCTGGACAGCATAAAACCAACCTATCTGCGAAGCCATACCAATACTACTCAGATAAGTTCCCATAGATGTCAGATAAGCCCCCCACACTGCGAACTCCAAGAAGTTCATCATTGCCAAACGTACTTTCAAATTCATAGCCTTTAGTTTATTGATTTACGAATTATTTTAAATGCAAAGATACTGATTATTCTTGAAAAAACACAAGAAAAGTCTATTTTCTCATCTTCACATAGGCAATATTTAACAAATAATGTGTAATTTTGCACCCGATAATTAAATTTATAAAGAAAGATGCTATTAAATTTTTTCTTAACTTGCAACAAGATTGGGGCCTTCACCCTAGGTGGCGGCTATGCCATGATTCCTATCATGGAACGAGAATTCGTAGATAAGAACCAATGGATGGAGAAGCAAGAGTTTATGGACATCATGGTGGTGGCACAGACTACCCCGGGTATTTTTGCCATTGACATGGCGAGCCACATTGGCTACAAGCTGAAGGGTGTCTGGGGAGGTATCGTGGGGGCCATCGGCATCGCACTCCCTTCCATCATCGCCATACTCGTCATCGCCATGTTCTTCCAGCATTTCAAAGACAACGTTTGGGTTGCGAAATTCTTCGCGGGCGTACGCCCTGCCGTGGTCGCTCTCATTGCCGCTCCGTGCTTCAAGATGGCAAAGACCGCCAACATCAACCGATATAACATCTGGATTCCATTCGTATGCTGCGGACTGATTGCCTTACTAGGCGTTTCTCCTATCTACATCATCATCGCCGCGGGAGTGCTCGGATTCCTGTATGGCAGATACATCAAGAAGGAAGCCTAAATACCAGGGGGCTATCCCCCCACTCGACATTTAACACTCAATTTTCCATCAAATGATATTTTTAAAATTATTCCTCATATTCACGAAGATAGGCACCTTCAACTTCGGAGGTGGCTATGCCATGCTCTCGCTTATCCACAACGAGACTGTAGTCAAGAACCATTGGCTCACCAACGCAGAGTTCACCGACATCGTCGCCATCAGCCAATCGACCCCGGGTCCTATCGGCATCAACTGCGCCACGTACGTGGGTTACACCTCCGTGCTCCATGCCGGCTATCCGCAGTGGGTTGCCTGCCTAGGCTCCGTCTTGGCATCCCTTTCCATCATGTGGCTGCCGTTCATCCTTATGATTTTAATCAGCCGCTACCTCATCAGCCACAAGAACTCAAAGGACGTACAAAACATTTTCAGCGGTCTTCGGCCTGCCATCATCGGACTCATCGCTGCGGCAGCGGTCTTGCTGATGAACAAGGAAAACTTTGGTTCGCCAACAGAAAATCCTGTTTTGTTTGGCATCAGCGTAGCGTTGTTCGCTTTTGCATTCTACTTCACCAAGTTCAAGAAGACCAATCCTATCTTAATCATGCTGATTTGTGGCATCATCGGTTTGTTCGTCTTCTAACCCAACAGTTTCTAAGGTCAGGCACCCAACATACCAACTAAGAAGGCAGCTCGTTTCACAACGGGCTGCCTTCAATCGTTTTTGTAATTTTCAAGTAAATGTCCCTGCCTTACACCCCACCCTTTCACAAGGACGGCAATTAGATACCAAGGTATCCCGATGCAAGACGCCAGAGACTCTGTATATATATTTTTTGTAAAAGATATACTTATCGGATTGGTTCACTGTATGCGTGAACCGATGAGGACATCAATCGTCCCAAGTGTCCCAGGCGTTGTACCTCTTGGCAGATCCGCCTATACCGGCGGGACGTGCATTCGGGTTTCTGTTTACCTGTATCTGCGTTTCTGAGAGGCCTCCACCATCATTCTGGTGGTCGTGTACGCTGGCAGACTGAAATTGATTTTCCATGATGCCGCCTGATATGTTCAAAGTCACGACATGAGTTGTCGGATGTATATAGTTCTTTTTCATTTTCTGATCTTTTTCTTATACTGATGAATACTTGCTAAAGGGGGAAGAGGGGTTGTCACTTGACAACCACCTTCTTGCCGTTTACGATATAGATGCCCTTGGCGAGACCGCTGGTGCAGCCCTGTACGCCCACCACTTGTCCGCCGAGGTTATACACCTTGCCGTTGTTCTTTCGTGCGCCGAAGAACGTGGCGGCAGGCAAGCCCTCGATGGAGGTCACATCGTCCTCCACGCCGTCGATGGAAATCGTCATCGTCTTGGCCTGGCTGGAACTGTCGGTATTTCCGTCGAACGAGAAATAACCGCGCATACCCTTCAGGCCGTAGTTGTAGTTGACGTAGTAGATGGTGCCGTCGTAAACGATATACTTGTCCATGAACATGTCGTTGCCCTCGTCGTTATCGTAGGTCTTGGTGAGCGTGCCATGGAAGGTCAAGCCTCCTGCGCTATACCCGGGTACTTCCATCATCCGGCTTGTCTTGTCGAATGCCGTCGCGCTCATATAATCTGTGCTCGCCTGCTGGGCGGTGGTCAACAAGGTCTGCGAGTACGGAGCAGGACAGACCACCGTGATGTCGTTGGTACCGCTCTTGCTGTTGTAGTTGAAGCTGTAGTCGTCCTCCTTGTCAGTAAACTGGGTGTCCTCGAACACCGTGCTGCCCGGCGCCTCGGTAGGCTTGATGATGTAAGGTGTGTTAGCCTCCATCACGACATCAGTTGCCTTCGTCTGGCTGTGCTCCACACGGTCGAAGCGCAGATGGCCGTTGTTGTAGCTGGTCAACTTGGCTATCTGGGTGGCGGTACCGAAGAGTTCGCGGCTCTGCCTCTGGGTGATGCTTACCGGAAGCACGATGGTGTTCCACTTGTTGGGGGTGAAGGAGCGGTGCAAACAGAGGATTTCGCCCTGGAAGTTGTTGTAATCCGAGGAGGCGTCGGTGATGTGCGAAAGCTGGGTATGGTTCTCGTTGAGCACCAGTCCGACGTTGGTGTTACCGCAGTAGGCGAGGCGGAAGTCATCGAATGCCGTCCACTTGTTCTGTCCTGCGAAGCGGATACCCAGCTCCAGCTGGCACCCTTTCTCTATATACACATAAACGGTGTTGGTATAGCGGCCGTCGTAGAACATCTTGCCTGCCTCTAGGAGGGTGGTAGGCGCAGAGACCTCCTCGCCGGGCAAAGCCTCGTAATCATTGATGTCGAGCAATTCCACATGGCGAAAGTTCTTGCAGGTTTTGCTGTTGGTGAAACTCTTGGCGTAGAGATAAGACTGGTTCTTGGTGCCGCTGTCGTAGCTCTGCTTGAATCCCTGGCAAGTGACACGGTACCATCCGGTCATTTCGCACGTCCATCTCTGGTAGATGGAGGCTCTCGTGGTCTTGCTAGGGCCGGGGAACTCCTTCATCTGCGCGCAGAAGTACTTGCCGTTCGCCTTTGCCAATGTCTTGCGCTGGTCTTTGCCTAACGACTGTGATCCGTAACGGTCTTCGAAATTAGCCGTATTGTCGAGCTTACTGGTATAGCAGTTGTCTATGCCTTCCTTCAAGCCGATGATGTCGTCAGTGCCCGAAGTCTTACAGTCAACGTCATCGTATTTGCTTACGCCACCGATCTGCCAACCGTTGATTTTGTCCGTTTTTCTGTTGTTTCTGGCACAGCGGTTGAAGTCGGGGTCAGCGAGGAAGAAGGTGCAGTCGAACGGTTCGTCAATCTTCTCCGTTCCGAGAGACTGTAGCTTTTCCTTGATTTCCTTCAGGGTGACGAGCTTCCACAGGGCTTTCTTATCCGCATAAGGTCCGCTTTTTACGTCGGTGCAATAGGACTCAAAGTCCTTGGTCGTCACGCGACCTGTAGCTTCATCATAATAGAGGTAATAGGTCTCGTTGCTGTGGTCGCTTTTGATTTCCGTAGCAGGATACTCGGCTCTGATGACATACGTGTATGTGCCGTTCGACTCGTCCCAATACGTAGGGTTCCCATTCAAGTCCTGAAAGTTCCACATGGCATGGCCGTAGTTTTTATAACCTTGTTGGGTATTTCCACTACCACTACAGTCGAAATACAAGTCATATTTAGTGCCGTTGACAGACTCGTCATCCTCCTTGTGCCCCAACCAATAACCCTCGTCGGTATAGAGGTTGGAGGTAAAAGCGTAAGCCCTATATCTACTTGTAATCAGACCGAAGTTATCATAAGAAAGATTGAGCGCAATGGCCTTGTCGGAAATGATAGGCTGCGTACCCCAAGAGGCGCCCTGGTAAACAAACTTGCCGGCACCGACGTTGTAGAGAAAGAAGACCTTGCTGTCGTCGGAAGAGTCAAAATCCTTTTTCCACGCGTCTTTGCTGCGTACGACGTTGTCAATATGTCCTCCCTTCCAGTTATAATCCGTGGCAAAGCACAACTGGGCGTTGCCACCAAGAAAGACCACCATCAAGAGCGATAGCAGCCACTTTGGGGTCAGGCTATTTTGCCCCCCCCGAAATTGAATAGCATTTTGTTCATATTCTTTTACTTATAGTTAATAATTCCTCTTTTACTTTACATATAATAGCATCTTTTACAGATTACCCACAATAGCGTGTAATCCAAAATTGGCGCAAAGATAATACTTTTTGCGAAAAATCCCACAAAAGCGCATTGAGTTTTATATTTTTATATCTTTCGTTAACGTGTTTTTAAACACTCGGGGATTCGCATTTCATAAAAGTCATCCCCTTCCACAGTTTCTCCTCGTGAAACTCACAGTTCCACGGCTTGAAACTACGAGTTCCTCGGGAGAAACTGATTCTATGTCAGTCACGCTGACTTTCTTGCGCTTGCGATGTGACTTTTCCTGATTTGACTAGACACTTTTTTGTTTTATAAACTAGAAAGGTAGA
>CAVGEN010000060.1:0-15115 GCA_963628185.1 Waltera intestinalis
GCAGGTAGCGCAGGTCGCTGCGTGGTACGGTGCAGTTGGCCTTGAAGCTCTTGCCTTTCATCAGGGCGAAGATGCTGTCGGGGATGGGAATGGAGAAGAAGAAGCTCTGGACTCCGGCTTTCTCCACGGCCGATGCGGGCACGATGTCGCCAGGGGCGAAAGCCTGCTTCTCGCTGTCCTCTGTCGTGTCCTCTGCAATGCTCTTTGTGGTGTCTTGCGGCTTTTGCACGTTGCTGCCGCAGGCATACAGGGAGATGCTCATGAGAAATAGGGCGATGAAGCCCCATCTGTGTGGTTTCTTGCTTGTCATAACTGTTCGTAGTCTTTTCTATACGACTGCAAAGGTAGTGAAAAACATCCGTTCGTGCTTATGCTTTTAGTCGAAAAAAGATATTTTAACCCAAAGATGTCTTCCATACAAGACGCGGAAGATTATGTGCATAGCCTGGATGCCGCAGAACTTGTCAGTTTCAAACGGTTCAGTCTCAGACGCTTCTGCCACTATGACGAATTCCTTGGATGGCACTCGACTGACTTCTCCAAAGGCAGGAGTCTATATTGTGCGTTATGCTAATGGTAGCGTGAAGAAGAGTGTGCAACGATAAAAGGATAAATTACAAGTAAAGGTGCATCCTTGACAGTTCGATGATGGAGCTGTAAGGATGCACCTATAACGTTAATATTTAAGATATCTATCGGATACTTATTCTACAGAAGGACCTGTAGCGTCAGCATTGTAGTCGGTCTCATTCAATGGAACATCCCATGTCCATTTGTTACCATACTCGGGATTAATGGTAATGGCAACAGAAACATGAGCATTGCCACCCTCAGCGAATGAGTGACGAACTACAGCCTTGTTCCAACGCTTGAAGTCGCTCCACTCGAATCCCTCTCCCCAAAGCTCAAGGCAACGATAGTCTTGAATCTCTGCGAGCAAGTCATCACCAGTCTTGGTGCAAGTATATTCTGGGTTACGATCTGAAGTTGCGTTCAACTCAACCAAGGCAGCCTGTGCCTCTGCAGTCTTTCCCAAGAAGTAGTTTGCCTCAGCCTCGATAAGAACCATCTCGCTAGAGCGGATGAATGGAACATAACCGATACCTGGCTGATCCAATACATAGAATTTCAAATTGGCATCCAAGTAGTAGAAACCAGCTTGATATGGAGCTGTAAGACCTTTGGCTTGATGAGCCTTGACGATTGAGTCCGCTTGGTTATAGATGTCATCATCGGCAAGACCTAGGATTCCAAAAGTGCGATAATATACAGATTCCTTAGAGAGGTCGAGATTCGGGAACTTATCTTCAGTCAAGAAGTTTTGCTTACGGGCATCATTGTTTGGAATGCGAGAAATCAATTCATGACCGATGGTGCCTGCACCTGTAGGGTTGTTTTCTGCTGTAGCGTAATAACCATTACAAGCACCTTGTACACCGTATGACCAATACCAGTTATTTTCAGAAGAACCACCATAGCTACCCATAATCCACTCTGATGTAGGCTCACAGAAACCTGCTGCATAGCTATCATTGCTCATCAATGGATAACCTTGCTTTGCAAGTTTGGCTTGATCAACAGCTGTCTGATAGTCCTGACGGAACAAAGCTGCACGAGCATAAACAGCATGAGCTACGTTTACATTAGGAATCCATACCTCGCTAGCGGCACGGTCGATACCACTTTCACCAAACAATGTGATGGCCTCCTGGCAATCTTTGTAAATCTGAGCAACAGTCTCTGCCAATGTTGCGTATGGAGCATCGCCTGTAGATTCGTCAAGACGAAGTACTACACCCTGAGAAGCACCATTGTTACTGTCCTGCCAACGATAGCAGTAGTAGTGAATCAACTTCTCGTAGCTATAAGCACGGAAAGACAAGGCCGAAGCCTTGATAAACTTCTTGTCGGCCTCGCTACCTTCTGCAGCATCAATATGGGCAATAATTCTATTAGCCTGTCCGATGAGCTGATAGTAATAATACCATGCATATCCATCGTAGATAGTACTTGTTCTGTGATGGAAAGTCTGGTTGTGGATTGGAGCCCAACCAGAAGCATAGTAGTTGTAATTATAGTTCTGGCTTGGCAAGTTTTCATAGAGACGTATGATAGCATTCTCACCAGCAAAACCTTGAGTGAAGGCATAGTGCTGTGTGGTCTGGCAACGAGCAATACCGTTCAATGACTTGTAGGCCATATCTGTTGTGGAAATTGCCGCATTAGCGTCAACTGAACTTGTTGGCTTTGTGTCAAGATAATCGCTGCCACAAGAAGTCAGCAAGGTTGCGGAAACCAAAAGGGCGCAACCGAATATCTTATTTATATAGTTTTTCATCTTTATATTCTGTTTATATTGTTATCTCTTAGAATGTCACAGACAATCCGAAGTTGAATACACGAGCACTTACGTAGGTGTCGTCTGAACCTCCGTTGAAGCTATACTGAGGGTTCATACCTTTGCGGGCTGTAAGTGTGAACAAGTTCTCTGCACCAGCCTTCACGGTCAAGCCCTGAATGCCCCAATTCTGGATCCATGCCTTTGGCAAGTTGTAGCTGAGGTTGATGTTCTTGAAGATGAGATAGTCTGCGCTTGTCAACCAACGGTCACTTGTGTCATTGTTGTAAGTACTGAGGTTGAAGTCGATGATAGGAGTACCGTTAGGGTCGAGACGGTTTGGAGAGGTCTCAGTCATACCCTCTGGCACACCGCTCCATGACTTCAAGATGTCCTTGTGGTTTGCCGAGGCAGAAGAAGCAGAAGATGTACTCATCAAGCTCTTGTAAGATGCATCGTAAATCTTGCCACCCAAGCTGTAGGTGAACAATACACCCAGGCTCAAGTCCTTCCAACGAAGGTTAGTGCCAAATGAACCATATACGGATGGGAGAGCTGTTCCTGCCCACTTGCGCTCAGCGTTAGAGGTATCTGTGGTATAGTGCTTACCATTGATGGTAACGAGAGTACCAGTCTTTTCGACAGCTGCTACATTCTCCTCATCCTGTGCGATGTCATACAAGGAGTTACCAGTCATTTGGTCAACACCTGCGAAGTGGTAGGTGAAGAACTCGTATGCCGAGTGTCCCTCTGAGTACTTCTGTACACCGTGGAGAATATCTTTGCCTCCAGGCAACTTAATTACCTTGTTCTTCAAGGTTGTTGCGTCGGCAGAAACTGTCCAGCTCCAATCCTTATTCTTGATAATCTCACCACTCAGTGCAATCTCGAAACCACGGTTGGAAATAGTACCGATGTTCTGATATACAGACCAGTTGCTCAAATTCTCGTTGTGAGGGTATGAACCTGCGGAGTATGGCAAACGAACTTCGAAGAGAAGATCCTTAGAACGCTTGTCAAAGAAACCGATGCTGAAGTTCAAACGGTCGAACACTTTACCTTCTATGCCGAAATCAACGGTTTGTGTAGTTTCCCACTTGATGTTAGAAGCTGGTAATGACTGGCTAATGAAAGCTGCATTTCCACCATTCTTGTCAATCTCGTAGAGTGACTGGTAAGCATAGAGGCTAACACCTGCGTTGTTACCCACCTCACCATATGAAGCACGTACACGCAAGTCGTTCAACCAATCTACATTCTTGAGGAAGTTCTCCTTCTTGGCATTCCAGTTCAAGCCGAACGAGAAGAAGTCTCCCCAACGAGCGTCCTTGGCAAAACGAGAAGAACCATCACGACGATAAGAGAAGTCCGCAAAGTATTTCTCGTCATAGTTATAGCGGATACGGCCAAGATATGATTCGGTCTTATCTACGTCATCATAACCCTCCAAGTATGAATTGACTAAGAAATTACCCATTGTCAGATTGTTTTGTGCAGCCATGTTGGTATTCATACCACGTGTAAGCTTTCTCTGCCAGCTGTAGTTCTCATGGCCGAGGAGTACATCTACGTTGTTCTTGCCGTATGTGTGATTCCATGTCAACAACTCTTGGGCGGTGTATGTGGCATACTGATAATCATAGAATGACAAACGACCATTGTTGGCTGCACCGTCACCGATATTAGGGTTGTTGTAGTTCAACCGGTTGGATGTGGTATTGTTACCATTAGCCTTCACCATCACAGAGAAGTCGTATGGCAAGTTTACCTTAGCATAAATCTGGGCATCAAGTACGGCACGGCGAGTCTTGTCCTTGTCTGCGGTCATCTCGTATGCGATATTACGGTTGCTAAGGTATTCTGATGTTACATCAAACTGCTTCTCGCCATTCTCATCCAATGCGTATGTACCATCTGCATTGTGCATGTACATAGGATAGATAGGAGCCATGTAACGAGCTGCATAGAATGGGTTTGAATAGTAAGAGCCTGTTGCAGCATCGTTGTACTGACGGTTAGAAACGTTACCGCTCAGGTTGATGCCACCTTCGAACCACTTGTTTGGAGTGAACTTGGTGTTGATACGTCCAGTGAAACGCTCGAAAGCAGAATTCTTTGTGTAACCCTTCTCGTTCAAATAACCAGCAGAAGCATATACATTGAATTTCTCACCGCTTACAGAACCTGATACATTATACTCCTGACGATGACCTGTACGCTCTACACCATCCTCCCAATCGAGATCGTCATAACCTGCAAGTCGAGAAGCGGTCAGCTTACCATTGGCGTCAAACAAAGCGTCATCAGCTGCATTGTAGATATTTCTCTTGGCATAGTCGCTAATCAAGTGAGTTGTGGCATACTGAGCAGCATCTGCTGCGCTCAAGCCTAGCTTACCAGACATGGCATAGTTCTTCATGGCTGTCCATGATACTTCCATCCACTGGTCTGCGTTCAAACGGTCATACTCGCCAATACCACGGGTATAGACACCATTGTTAATCTGAAGATTGATAGATGGCTTCACACCATACTTGGCACGCTTGGTAGTGATCAAGATGACGCCATTGGCAGCACGGTTACCATAAAGGGCAGCAGAAGCAGCATCCTTCAACACGGACATGCTCTCGATATCATTGGGGTTCAACTCTGAAATGTTACCATCGAAAGCTGCGCCATCTACCACATAAAGAGGTTGGTCTGCACCGCTAACCAAAGTTCCGACACCACGGATGTGGATGGTAGGAGCTTTGCCAGGCTCACCGTACGAACTGTTTACCTGTACGCCAGGTGCTGCACCTTCCAATGCACCTGTTACCGAAGTAGTGATACGGTTCTCGATTTCCTTAGAATCTACGGCAGTTACCGAACCTGTGATAGACTGGCGCTTGGCAGTACCATATGCCACAACAACGACATCGTCCAATGAATGGTTGTCAGCATCCAAGGCAATCTTCATGTTGGAAGAAGCCTTCACGGTCTTGCTCTGCATACCAATGTAGGTAATCTCCAGTTTAGAGTTGGCAGGAGCGTTCAGTGAGAAATTACCGTCGATGTCGGTAACTGTACCGGTATTCGTACCTGCCACCTTGATGGAAGCACCGATGACCGGGCTTCCGTCCTCGGAAGAGGTAACCTTACCGGAGATTTGACTTTGCGCAAACGCCATGCTCGTGGAAACGGCAAGGGCTGCGACTACTGTCATGAGTCTTTTTTCCATAAATCTCTCTCTTTTAATAAATGAATGTATAATGTTTATATTTCTTCTCCCTACATCCTCACGCTTCCCCCTCGGGAAGCCTTGGCTTTTCTCCACCTCGTGCCCCGAGGTGGAAAGGTTTGGCTTGAATCATATATTGCATATGCCGTGTTTGGTTAAAAATTTATTATCTTTGTGCCGACAATTGCAAATGACAAACATATCAAATAATCTTTTAATCTTGGAAGTTATGGTATATTTTAAGTTAGAATTCGGAAAAGAAAAGTCCAGCGACAGCATTCTTCATGCAAATGCTGAGTCGGGGAAAAGAACGACTGGTTGGGAGTGGGTGAACGCCGAGGTCGGAAGAATGAAGGTGGAAGGCAAGTTTAAGACAGCCGCCAATTATCTTACTGCAGCTCGTTCATGGACGAAATTCCTTGGAAGAGAGAATTGGCGGTTCTCCGAGACAAACGCTTCTTTGACAGAGAAATATCAGCGATGGTTGAGCGAAAGAGGCATCTGTCTAAATACTATCTCTGCCTATATGAGAGCCTTGAGGGTGATGTATCATCGAGCAATGGGAAACTCAGGCACAACTTATGACCAATGCTCGTCGCAAGTAGTGACAGATGCTCGGCATAAACTGCCGTTCGCTAATGTCTTTACGGGGAGAGCCAAGACCTCCAAGCGCAGTGTCACCGAGAAAGACATACAGCAACTCTATGCCCTTACGCTTGCTTCTGGCTCTTCTTTAGCTTTAGCGAGAGATGTCTTTCTTTTTAGTTTTTATGCCATGGGGATGCCCTTTGTTGACATCGCCTACCTTCGTAAGTCCAATGTCAAAGAAGGAATCATCCAGTATGTCCGACACAAAACGGGCCAACCGATACGTGTCGCCATCTTAGCCCCCATGCGCACCATACTGGAACGTTATTCTACGTCAAACTCCGATTTCGTCTTCCCGATACTCTCCGAACAAGAGCAATCTCCCGAAGTTCTCCATCGTTTGTATCGAAAAAAGCTGCGGCAGTACAATTATTCTTTGCATCGCCTTTCAGAAATGCTAAATGTCTCACGTCCCCTTTCTTCCTATGTGGTGCGCCACTCTTGGGCAAGCATTGCCTATCGGCATCATGTCGATATAAGTCTTATTGGCAAAGCTCTTGGTCACACCAAGACCTCTACTACCTTATTATATATTAAGAGCCTCTTCGACCCCGACCTTGCTTCTGCCAATCAAAAACTGATGCAGGACTTGGGGCTATGCTGAAGTGACAACACCTGCCTTTATAGCCAACATTTGGGGATTCTTCTGCTTTTTGGCGAAAAACATTTGGGGATTTAGTGTAAATATCGTATTTTCACTAATAAACAATAAGCGGAAATAGCATGAATATGTTATTTTTATAGTAAAACAGAGGGGAAATGCAACTTTTTGCAAGAAATATTTGGAGAATTACTAAATAATGCTTAATTTTGCAGCCGATTAAAAATATTTTTTAAATTTTGCAAAGCTTTAGGCTTGTGCTCATATATATAATAAGGTATAAACCTTTCCACCTCGGGGCACGAGGTGGAGAAAAGCCAAGGCTTCCCGAGGGGGAAGCGTGAGGATGTAGGGAGAAGAAATATAAACATTATACATTCATTTATTAAAAGAGAGAGATTTATGGAAAAAAGACTCATGACAGTAGTCGCAGCCCTTGCCGTTTCCACGAGCATGGCGTTTGCGCAAAGTCAAATCTCCGGTAAGGTTACCTCTTCCGAGGACGGAAGCCCGGTCATCGGTGCTTCCATCAAGGTGGCAGGTACGAATACCGGTACAGTTACCGACATCGACGGTAATTTCTCACTGAACGCTCCTGCCAACTCTAAACTGGAGATTACCTACATTGGTATGCAGAGCAAGACCGTGAAGGCTGGCAGGAACTTAAAGATTGTATTGGATTCAGACAATCATTCTTTGGATGATGTCGTGGTTGTAGCTTATGGTACATCAACAAAGGGTACATTTACTGGTTCCGCAGGTGTGATGAAGTCTGACAAATTGGAACTTCGTCAGGTTTCTGATGTATCTAATGCCCTCGCTGGTGCCGTGGCTGGTGTTCAGATTCAAAGCAACAATGGTCAGCCAGGAACTTCAGCCACAGTGCGTGTGCGTGGTGTTGGTTCTATCAATGCTGGTCAAGACCCTCTTTATGTTGTTGACGGTGTGCCTTTTGACGGCGACCTTTCGTCTATCAACACAGCAGACATTGAATCTCTTACCGTATTGAAGGATGCAGCTTCTACCGCTCTTTATGGTGCTCGTGGTGCCAATGGTATCATCATGATTACCACCAAGAGAGCCAAGACAGGCAAGGCAACCGTCACTTTGGATGCAAAATGGGGTTCCAACTCGCGTCAGGTAAAGAACTATGATGTCATCCGTAGCGCACAGGAATATTTGGAGACAGAATATGCTGCCATGTACAATGCTGCCACTTCCGACCTTGGCTACAATCCTACTCAGGCTTGGCAGTGGGTAAACAAATATATCACTACCAACACCAATGGTGGCTCTGGCTATCAGGTTTACACCGTTCCTGATGGGGAATACCTCTTTGGTACAAACGGCAAGCTCAACCCTAACGCCACATTGGGATACAAGGACGAGGCCAACAACCGTTACTATACTCCAGACAACTGGGAGGAAGAGATGTTCAAGCCAACTCTCCGCCAGGAATACAACGCCACCATCTCTGGAGCTACAGACCGCAACAACTTCTATGCCTCTTTCGGATACTTGGACGACGGTGGTCTTGTGTCTGGCTCTGGTTTCAAGCGTACATCTGTTCGTTTGAAGGATGACTACAAGGTAAACGATTGGTTGAGCGTGGGTGCCAACATTTCTTATACTTTCAACAAGACTTTCTATCCTAGCGACCAGACGGCAACTGCTTCCTCAGGAAACGCATTCTACCTGGCCAACACAATGGCTCCAATCTATCCGTTCTATGTACGTGATGCCAACGGTAACATCTTGATGAACAGTGGTCGTAAGACTTACGACTATGGTACGGCGCAAGATGGCACTCGCGATCGTTCGTTTATGTCAATCTCCAACCCTGGTGGTTCGTTGATTTACGACAAGCGTGAGTACAACTCGGATGTCATGAGTAACAATTGGTATGTCTGCTTGACACCAATCAAAGGCTTGAGCATCAAGGCTCAGTGGGGTCTCAACATCGACAACACTAAGTACAATTACTTGCAGAATGCTTATATGGGTCAGTTCGTCGCTAGCCAAGGTGGCGCTAGTCAGAGACACACACGTACATATGGCTTCGACCAGCAGTATGTGGCAAACTATACCAAGACTTTCGCTGGTAAGCATAACATCGATGTCACGCTCGGTTACGACGGCTATAGCTACAAGTATGATTATTTGTATGCAAGTGCCGATCATCTGTATAATCCAGAGAGTTTCTATGTAAGCAATGCCGTAGCCAACTATGGCATCGCTGGTTACCTCGACACATACGCAACCGCTGGTTACTTCGCCCGTGCCAATTATTCTTACGAGGACAAGTACATTGCCAACATTGCAGTACGCCGCGATGGTTCATCTCGTTTCTCCAAGGACAATCGTTGGGGTAATTTCTTCTCTGGCAGCTTGGCATGGGTCATCACCAAGGAAGACTTCATGAAGAGCGTAGAGTGGGTGGATATGTTGAAGCTTAAGGCTTCCGTAGGTCAGCAGGGTAATGATGCTATCGGCAACTATTATGCTTACCTCGACCAATATACTATGACTGGTAGCACATCAGGTTTCTCTGATGGTACGCTTTCCTACAAGGGTAACCCTGACTTGACCTGGGAGAAGCAGACTGCATTCAATATTGGTGTTGATTTCGGATTGTTCAAGAATAAACTGAATGGTACTATCGAGTATTTCTCTCGCAAGTCGTCCGATATGCTCTATTACAAACCCGTGGCAGGTTCGCTTGGCTATTCCCAGTTGCCAATGAACATTGGTTCTATGACTAACTCGGGTTTGGAAATCGACTTGAGCTACAACATCATCAGCAGCAAGAACATCTCTTGGGACGTAAATGCCAATGGTACTTTCATCAAGAACAAAATCAACAAGTTGCACCCAGACTTGGATGGCAAGCTCATTAGCGGTACTCGCATCTACGAGGAGGGCGAGTCTATGTATCGTATGTTCTTGCCTGAGTGGGCAGGTGTAGATCCTGAGAACGGTGACGCATTGTGGTACTACAACAAAACCAGTGAGGATGGTACGGTGACTCGTGAAAAGACCAACGATTACACCATCGCCACAAAGACTGACAACCGTATCGCTACCGACAACCTCCTGCCTACAGTGTATGGTGGTTTCGGCACAACTTTCAAGGCATATGGCTTCGACTTCTCCATCCAGGCTTCATATCAGTTGGGCGGTCAGATATACGATAGTGGCTACGCTGCTTTGATGCATGGTGGCAACAACTCTACCGCTGGTCAGAACTGGCATACTGATATTCGCAAGGCATGGACACCTGAGAACAAGAATACTGATGTGCCACGCTTGAACTCTGTGTCAAAAAACGCAAATTATGCTAGCTCCACTTCAACCCGTTTCTTGACTAGCAGCGATTACCTGTCGCTCAACAACTTGACCATCGGTTACACGTTGCCTTCACAGCTTGTAAGAAACTTGGGACTCAGCAAGATTCGCGTTTACTTCTCAGGTGACAACTTGGCTCTCTTGACTGCCCGCAAGGGACTCGACCCACGCCAGAGCTACATCTCTGCCAGCGTATCTAGATATTCAGCAATCCGTACCCTTTCTGGTGGTATCAGTGTTGCATTCTAAACATTACATTAATATTTAAGGATAAAAAATATGAACGCAAAATATTTATTGTCAAGTTTTGTCGCAGCCTCATTGGCTATGACATCTTGTACAGACCTTGACACCGCACCTCAAGGTAGCACTATCACTTCCGACCAGAAGAGTGATGTCATCAACTCACAGCCATCGCGTGGTGAGGCTGGTGTACGTGCCGTGTTCTCCAGCATGAACGTGTATCTGCCCAACTACACGGCATTGGGCAAAGTGACTCGCCATAATGACTTCGGCTATTCTTCTGTCATGTATTTTACTGATGCCAATACCGAAGACCAGTCTTCTGCCAATAATGGCTACAACTGGGCAGGCTTCGACTTAGACTTCACGGATCGAATCTACACCAGCAGAGAGTGCCAGATTGTATGGAACGACCACTACCAGATCATCTATGCTGCCAACAATGTTTGTGCATCATACGCCGCAGGTGACCCTACCGATGACCAAGGTAAGTTCTTTTATGCACAGGGACTCGCAGCTCGCGCCTACATGTACTTGAACCTAGCTCAGCTCTATCAGTTCACCTACAAGGGCAACGAGAACAAGCCATGTGTGCCACTTATCACAAACGAGAACTCCAACGATGCCGCCGCCAACGGTGCGCCACGTGCCACTGTGGAAGAGGTGTATGCCCAAATCAAGAAGGATATCGACAAGGCTATCGAGTTGCTGGCAAGCTCAAGCTATGCGGTTGGCTCTTCCGATGCCAAGCGCTTCATTACCAAGGCTACAGCATACGGCATCCGTGCCCGCATGAACCTTGTAATGCAGAACTGGGCAGATGCCGCTAGTGATGCACAGAATGCCATCGACGAGGCTAAGAAGCAGGGCATCGAACCTGCCTCCATCGCTGATGTCAGTTTACCATACTTCAACTCAAGAAACTGCAAGGACTTCATGTGGTGCATCTACATCGAGGAGACAGATGACGTAGTTTCTTCTGGTATCGTCAACTGGATTTCCCACTGCGGTACATTCAACTACGGCTATTGCCAGTACTCAGGTGGTCACCAGATCAACAAGAAACTCTACAACCAGATACCTGAGACCGACGTCCGCAAGGGATGGTGGTCTGGTGCGGATGGCATCAACAGCCACTTGGATGACAAGTACAACGCTTATCTCGAAAAGTATAGCTTCCCTGCATACACAAGCTGCAAGTTCAACTCATACGATGGTACCCTAGGTTGCTCTACCAATGCCAATGACATTCCGTTGATGCGTGTGGAGGAAATGTATCTCATCAAGGCCGAGGCGATGGCAAAGGCTGGCCAAGACGGCAAGAGCTTCCTCGAAAACTTCGTGAAGGCATATCGTGACCCATCCTACACTTGTACTGGCGACGTGCAGGAGGCTGTCTATTTCCAAAAACGTATCGAACTTTGGGGCGAGGGTCTCATCTGGTACGACATGATGCGCTTGAACAAGGGCATCGACCGTCGTGGCGGTGGCTTCGACGCTACGGTTGTCTTCAACATCCCTGCTGGTGACCCAATCTTGTTGTGGCGCCTTCCACAGACCGAGATTAATGCCAACAAGGCTATCTCTGAGAGCGATAACAACGAGACCGTTCCTGCTCCAAGCCCAGTGGCTGACACAGAATAAGAGCAAAAAGTAATAATCAGTGTATTAAACATATAATTTGGAGACAATGAAAATCAAAAATATATTTCTGAGTCTGGCTGCGGCAACTTTGTTGCTGACAGCCTGCGGCAATGAAGCATTGGAGTTGGGCGACTCTACAACCCCTAAAGTTGAGGCTTCTTGCCCTGCCGTAGAGTTTAGCGCAAGTAACAAGACAACATTGGAGGTTGACCCATCTGCCCCAACGGTTTCGTTCAAGGTGGTGCGTAAGGCTACGGATGCTGCCTCTTATGCTATCAAGGTAGTTAAGGGTGCAGATGACTTCAACATTCCTGCCTCTGTGGATTTTGCTGCCAACGAGACGGAGAAGGACATCAACGTATCCGTAAAGGAGGGTGCGCAGCAGGGAACTCCACTCACATTGGAGTTGACTTTCGATGAGGCCAACCTCAATCCATACACCACCGGCATCAAGGATTTCACAGCCAACGTGACCGTCATCAAGTGGGAGGCTGCCGGCACTGGTTACTGGGTAGGCAACATCGTGAATACATTCTTTACCGTTAACTCTATGCCAATGTATGTACAGTACGAGAAAGCCACAACTGCCACTGCCACCAAGTATCGCTTTACAAGTCCATACAGCATCCTGTGTACTAGCCAGGACGAGGTTGGCGCTTACAATGGCTATTTGTATGCAGAGGAAGGTGACTTGACTGGCAATGGCGGTAAATTCGTCATCACGGTTACCAATGATGGTGCTTCTTTGGCTCCAGTACAACTCGGTATGGACTTCGGCTATGGCGAGTTCTCCATCGGTCAGGTTTATGGCTATGTTTCTTCCGACATCGGAAAATATCCTCTTGGCGTGTTCAAGGAATCCAAGACCGGCGGCAGTATTACTTGGGCGGCTAGCTCTTTGTATATAAGCATGGCAAATTACAATGATGGTGCTCAATCACCATGTAGTGCAGGTCCTACGGTATTCTATTTGAGCAAGGAAGACTATGCTGCAAGCATGGAAGAATAAGAATTCTGAAAAACAGATAAGATTATAAGAAAGAGGTGTTTGTGTTTCTGCTACAGTTGCGCATTCACCTCTTTTTGGTTATTCCCCAACAAAACATACGCTTATGAGAAGATTTTCACTTTCTATCATTTCCCTTCTTGCAATATTCAATACCCATGCGGCAGAGCGCAACCAGGAGCAGTTGATGAGTATTGCCAAGGATGTATTAAGCTCAAAGCTCGGACTAAATCTCACACAAACTAGAAGTGGCGAGTCAATACAAATGCTCTACGAGGATGCGGATCTGACGGTGGCAGGATGCCATGACGGCGGATTTGTTGTGCTGGCAAAGGACGATTCCTGCTGTCCTGTTTTGGCATACTCGAAATCCGTCTTCGATGCAAACAGCGGCAACCCTGGCTTCGGAATGTGGATGAAGGCAACCGCCCATGCATTGGCTACCAGAAGTTCTTCTGTCCAACCTGTAAGGCCTGAAGGACTACCGACAGAGGTTGCATCTTATGTTGCCAGCAAGTGGAATCAAGAAACGCCTTATAACAATCTTTGCCCTACCTATACGAGCAAGGGTACTATCAAGCATTATCCTACAGGATGCGTAGCTACAGCTATGGCGCAAGCTATGTACTACTATAAGCATCCTGTCAAAGGGACTGGCAAACATACTTATCGCTTTGACCCAGGAACGGGTTCTGAGGAAACGGTCTCTATATTGTTGGATGACTATCCTTTCGACTGGGCAAACATGATAGACAATTACAAGTCCGATTACACGGATGTGCAGGCAAAGGCAGTGGCAGAATTGATGATGGCTTGCGGAGCGTCTGTGGATATGCAATATACGGCATCTGGCAGTGGCACGCAGATTCCACCTGCCGTAAGTGCCCTTAGGAATAATTTTGGGTTTGATACAGGCTTGCCTTTGCATAGTATTTCTTTTGAAAGCTCAGAAGAATATTATCCTGCGTTATATCGTGCCATTGCCGCTAAAATACCTGTTGTTTATGCAGGGGCTTCGGGACAGGATGGACACTGTTTCATACTAGATGGTTATGATGCGGATGGCTTGTTTTCGGTAAACTGGGGATGGGGTGGAACTGATGATGGTATGTTCAACATCATGACCCTGAATGGATTTGCTGAGAGTCAACAGTACATCCCGGTCACCAATCAGGGTGTTTATCCGCAGTATTCCTCTAGGTTTACCATCTATGAGGGTGGTGTGGATTTCTCTCAAGTGGATGCTACGCACATCAAAGTTAATTCCACCAACCTTCCTGTAAATGTTGATGGCGACGCTTACAGAGGCAACCTCTATGTCGTAGCCAAAAACTTAACTTCGGGGGAGAGCAAGGACATCGCTAAGTTTGAGTTAAAGTCAGCCGTCCCAGCTTATTATTATGCGTCGGAGACCAATCTGTCAAAACCATATGTCACGATTGTCAACAAGTTGAAAGACGGTGAGTATCGCTTGTTCCTGGCTTCCAAGTCAGAAAAGGAGACTGAATTTTCTCCTTTCCGCACAACCGATGGCTATGCGAATAGTGCCTTGATGACCATCAAGGATGGAGTGATTGTTTCTTGGACAGTAGATGCCGCTGCTGGATGGATGGCTACTGCCACAGGCATATCTGCCGCAGTATCGACTTTCTCTGCAGAGAAGACGGACAAGTTGTACAATATCAATGGACAGCAAGTAGATGCCAGCTATCATGGTATTGTCATCATGAATGGGAAAAAGGTGTTAAAGGAAAAATGAAGTCGCAAGTCACACGCCCTAGCATAGTTTCGCGAGGAGAAAGTTTTTATGTAAATATCTGTCATCTGTCACCAAAATGTAGTTACCTTGTTGATAAAGAGTGACTTAATGTGGTGGCAGATGATTTTTATTTGACGTTATCTGCCACCCTTTCGCCACCATCTGCCACCCTTTATCCCCATTTGCTCTCTTTTTTAGCTGCTTTTGCCTTTAAAAAATGAACTTTTTCAAGGGGAAATGTTGAGAAACGTCTACAGTTCCAGTTGCATAAAACGGAAGGTGTCTACCTTTCTAGTTTATAAAACAAAAAA
>CAVGEN010000061.1:0-11700 GCA_963628185.1 Waltera intestinalis
CAGTGCGCCGCAAGCCTTACAGCGTGGTGCTCTTCGACGAGATAGAGAAGGCTCACCCCGACGTGTTCAACACGCTCCTGCAGGTACTCGATGACGGCCGTCTGACCGACAACAAGGGCCGCGTGGTGAACTTCAAAAACACCATCATCATCATGACTTCTAATGCGAGCCGCGAGATGCTTCGCAAGACGTTCCGCCCCGAGTTCCTCAACCGTATCGATGACATCATCACCTTCCAGCCGCTCTCGAAGGAGCAGATAGCCAGCGTGGTGGAGCTTCAGATGAACCGCGTGAAGAAGATGCTGGAGCCGCAGGGCTTCGACCTCCGCTGGACGCCAGCCGCCATCAGTTACCTCGCAGAAGTGGGTTACGACCCCGACTTCGGAGCACGCCCCGTGAAGCGAGCCATCCAGGACTACGTGCTCAACGACCTGAGCAAGCAGATTCTCTCCGAGCAAGTGAGCCGCGAGAAGCCGATTACCATCGACCATACCGAGGAAAATGGGCTAGAGTTTAAGAATCAGTAATACAGAGAGTTAAGGGACATGATGCCGTGAAACACAGCGTATCAAAACTGTACAGTTACAGTTAGAAATCTGCATCCATATACCGTACGCACAGTTTTAGTGCGTACGGGTTTTGCCCTAACTTTTATAAAGGCCTGATTGGTGACAGGTGACAGTGACAGTTAGATTTTCCGCACCCTACTCGATGATGATGCCACCGCCGGGCTGAATCACCACCTTCGCCTTGCCGTCCTTGCCCACCTTTAGGGTCTTCTTGACGGAGGTGAAGAACTTCTCGCCCTTCTTCTTGGGCTGGTCGGTGATGTAGGTCACAGTCTTGCCGGCAAACATCGGCAAGTCCAAAGTGAGAGCCAAAGGCTTGTCGGTGGCGTTCAGTCCGCCCACCATCCATTTGCCGTTGTTCACGGAAGCCGTACCACCGTTAGAGGCAGAAGCCTTGCGGGCGATGACGGCATACTTCGTAGGATAGCCTGCGATGAACTTCACGTCGTCCCACGCCGTAGGCACGCCCTTGAGCCAGTCGAGCTCCCACTGTGGCACGTCCTGCAAGTTGTTGGGATAGAGGCACACGCAGTTCACGCTGCTCTGGTTGGTGATGGCGGTGGCCATCTCAAACACGTCGCTCGTATAGCGTTGGTGGCGGCTCTTGTTGTCCTTCGAGAAATACTTGTTCATCATCACGCCGCCCCAGTCGAAGCTGGCCACGGCATTCCTAGAGAATGGGTGCATCGTCATCTCGAAAGCCTCCTTCTTGGCGTGATGCTCGGTGAAATACACGTTCTCAGAGGCCAGGGCAGCCTCGCTCGACACATAGTTGGGGTACATGCGCTCCCAGCCGCGGGGGATGGTGCAGCCATGGAAGATGACCTCCAGCCCATAGTCGTTGGCGTCGCTGAGGATGTCCTCGTAGAGGCGCATCGTCTCCTGCTTGTCGCCACCGAAGAAATCGACCTTGATGCCCACCACGCCTATCTTCTTCATCCATGCCATCTCCTTCTTCCGCGCGATGGCGTTGTTCATGATCTGTCGGGGTGTCTGCGGAGCATCGTTCTCGAAGCCGTTGGAGTTGTACCAGAGCATCAGGCTCACGCCCTTCTGCTTGGCATACTTCGAGAGCTGCTCGATGCGGTCGCGGCCTATCTGCTTGTCCCACCAGTTGTCCACGAGGATAGCCTCGTAGCCCTGTGCGGCGGCTACGTCAATCATCTTCACCTGGTCGTCGTAGTTGATGGAATTGTCCTGCCAGATGAGCCAGCTCCAGGTATATCGGGCAGGCTTATAGTCTTTGCCTGCCTCGTAGAGAGGGGTTACGACATCGTAGGGGATGGTGGTCTCCACGATGGGAGCCAGCGAAGAGCCTACCGTGATGGTGCGCCAGGGGGTCTCGCCCGGCAACGGGATGCCCGCATACTCCGACCCTAAGCCGTTGTTCTCGCCTTTCTGTGGGAAGGCTATGGTATAGCCCTTGCCAGGCTCATAGTCGGAGAGGCGGCTTCCGGGATAGGCGCTCGACACGCCCGTCTCGCTCACCAGCACCCATCCGCCCGTGCCCACCTTGAAGAGGCAGGGGAAGGTGTAGCCCACGCCATATTGCGACTTCACGTTCATCGGAGCGTCGGGCGTGTATTCCTCCTCGTAGGAAGGCTTGGTGCGCTCCCACCCCGTCATCGGAGTAATCTGGGGGCAGACGAAAGTGGTGGTTTGGTCGGGGAAGTTGAATCCGCTCACCTCATTATATATAATCACCGACTTCGGGTTGTCTTTCTTCGGGCGGGTCATCTCATACTTATAGGCCACGTCATTGTCCGACACGTGCAGGTGCAGCGTCATGGAGTCCTTCTTGCTGTTGAGGAAACCGATGGTAGCCTCATAGGCGTCCTTCTCGACGTGCGACTTCTTAGTGCGCGTCATGTCGTAGGCGAGATGCCTAGCCTCGCCCTTGCAGGCTTTCATCACAAGGTCTTTGGAGAAGTCGCCATAGTTGGCCACCAGTCCGAGGGCAGAAGGCGCTACCATCTGCTTCCCGCCGTAATCCACGGTATAGGAAGCCTTGCCTCCCTCGCACGTCACATTCACCGCCAACTTTCCGTTGGGCGAAGTCACTGTGTAATTGTTGGCTTTCGCACAAACTGCGCCAAGCAACAAAACACTAGCAAAAATACTTTTTTGTATCATATTCTTTTTTCAATTAGGTTTTTATGTCCTTGATTATTGTCATATTGCCTTCTGCAATTCCACCCCGAAAATGCGGAATCATACGATTCCTGCATCCTGGTTGATGCCACAAAGATAACAAAAAAATCGCCAAAAGTGCCGCCTCACCCACCATTATTTTCGTCTCCAAGCACTTTTTTCACGATTTATACACCTAAAATCACGATTTTACGCCACGAAAAAAGCCCCGACATCCCGTCGGGGCTATTTCTAAGTTTTTGAATGTTTCAGCAGTTTGTGTTTTTATGTAGTTATGATCTTTTTGAAAATCAGTTTTGTTTTATGCTGCAAAAGTAATACATTTCTTGATATAAATCAAAACTTTTTCACTTTTTTACGCAAAAAACAACGCAAACGTTTGCGAGATTTGCAGAGCCGAGAAGGCCGATTTGTGCGAAATGTGCGCATGAGAGACGCTGTGCGAACTGTGTCTTTCCGTCATAACCAAGCCCCTTCACCACCGCCCTTACAATAAAAAACTATAAATTATTCCGCTTTTCTATCCTCTGAAAATATTTTTTATTACCTTTGCACCTATTATATAATACGTGCGCAAGAGGCGAAGCCCGACCAAGCGCACGCTCCTAGAAACACAATACTTCTACAGTAGAACATAAATGAAAGAATTTGTAATATCAGAAGTCAAGGCGGAGACCGCCATCCTCGTGGGCCTCATCACCAAGGACCAGGACGAAGCCAAGACAAAAGAATACCTCGACGAGCTGGAGTTTCTCGCCGACACCGCCGGTGCCGTCACCGTGAAACGATTCACACAGAAGGTGGTGGCCCCCAACCAGACCTCATACGTGGGCAAAGGCAAGCTGGAAGAAATCAAGCAGTACATCAAGGACGAGGAAGAGGAAGACCGCGAGATAGGCATGGTCATCTTCGACGACGAGCTGTCGGCCAAGCAAATCCGCAACATCGAGCAAGAGCTGCAAGTGAAAATCCTCGACCGCACCTCGCTCATCCTCGACATCTTCGCCATGCGCGCGCAGACCGCCGCGGCAAAGACGCAGGTGGAGCTGGCGCAATATCGCTATATGCTGCCCCGCCTGCAGAGACTGTGGACCCACCTGGAACGTCAAGGCGGCGGCTCGGGCTCCGGTGGCGGAAAAGGCTCGGTAGGCCTTCGCGGCCCTGGCGAGACCCAGCTTGAGATGGACCGCCGCATCATCCTCGGCAGAATGAGCCTCCTCAAGGAACGCCTCGCAGAGATAGACAAGCAGAAGACCACCCAGCGCAAGAACCGAGGCCGCCTCATCCGAGTGGCCCTCGTGGGCTATACCAACGTGGGCAAGAGCACCATCATGAACCTCCTGAGCAAGAGCGAGGTGTTCGCCGAGAACAAACTCTTCGCCACCCTCGACACCACCGTGCGCAAGGTGGTGGTGGAAAACCTCCCCTTCCTCCTCGCCGACACCGTGGGCTTCATCCGCAAGCTCCCCACCGACCTGGTGGACTCCTTCAAGAGCACCCTCGACGAGACGCGCGAGGCAGACCTCCTGCTTCATGTGGTGGACATCTCCCACCCCGACTTCGAGGAACAAATACAAGTGGTGGAGAACACCTTGAAGGAAATCGGCTGCACCGACAAGCCCTCGATGATTGTCTTCAACAAGATAGACAACTACAGCTGGGTGGAGAAAGAGGAGGATGACCTCACCCCCATGCAGAAGGAGAACATCCCACTGGAGGACTTGAAGAAGACGTGGATGGCAAAGCTCAACGACGACTGCCTCTTCATCTCCGCCAAGAACAAGGAAAACATCGACGAGTTCCGCGACGTACTCTACAAGAAGGTAAGGGAGCTGCACGTGCAGAAGTATCCATACAACGACTTCCTGTACCAAGAGTATGAGTAAGATGGAAATATTGAAAGACGGAAGCTTATGAACGACTACAGACCCTTGACCTCGGAGGAAATCGAGGTACTCAAACAGAACAGCTGCTGGGCGGAAGACTGGACATCCGTGAATGTCGGCGAGAACTTCAAGCCCAACTACATGCACCGCGTGATGCTCTACGGCGAGGTAAACATCGGCGGATTCGACAAGAACGTCGAGGTGAGCCAAGGCTTCGTGAAGCACGCCGGCATCAACAACGCCACCCTGCGCAACGTGACCATCGGCGACGATTGCCTCATCGAGAACATCGGCAATTTCATCAACAACTACACCATCGGCGACGATTGCTACATCTCCAATATTTCGACCATGGAGACCACCGAGGGGGCAACCTACGGCGAGGGCAACCTGGTGA
Organism: Waltera intestinalis; assembly: GCA_963628185.1. Classification (GTDB taxonomy): domain Bacteria; phylum Bacteroidota; class Bacteroidia; order Bacteroidales; family Bacteroidaceae; genus Prevotella. The sequence continues at coordinate 5,004 of CAVGEN010000061.1, forward strand.
GCGTGCTCAACGAGGTGGGCGAAGGCAACGTCATCCTTTTCTCCGACCTGAACAGCCAGCTTGCCGCATTCATGGTCAAGCACTTTTCCGACAAAGAACTGAAGGAGAAGATACGCCTGCTCATCAAGACCGACATCGACAACAAGATGCCCGACCGCGGACGCATCGGCAACAATGTGAAGATTATCAACACCAAGGAGATAACCAACTGTGTCATCAACGACTTCTGCGAAGTCAACGGCGCATCACGCCTCAGCGACTGCACCCTGCTCGGCTCCATACACGGCAATGTGTATATCGGCACGGGCGTCATCATAGAGAACAGCATCATCGCCGAGGGCGCAAGCGTCATCAACAGCGTGAAGATACAAGACTGCTTCGTGGGCGAGGCGTGCCAGCTGAGCAACGGCTTTACCGCATCAGCCTCGGTATTTTTCGCCAATTCCTACATGAGCAACGGCGAGGCGTGCGCCGCCTTCTGCGGTCCCTTCACCGCCTCCCACCACAAGAGCAGCCTTCTCATCGGTGGAATGTTCTCGTTCTACAACGCAGGATCAGCCACCAACTTCTCCAACCATGCCTACAAGATGGGGCCTATGCACTGGGGCATCCTGGAGCGCGGAAGCAAGACCGCCAGCGGCGCCTACCTGCTGATGCCGGCCACACTAGGCTCGTTCTCCGTTTGCTTCGGCAAGCTGATGCACCACCCCAACACCCGCAACCTGCCGTTCGCCTACCTGATAGCCGATGGCGACAAGATGTTTCTCATCCCGGGGCGCAACATCACGACCGTGGGCTTGTACCGCGACATCAAGAAATGGCCCAAGCGCGACCTCCGCGCCTTGGAGAACCGCAAGAGCATAGTCAACTTCGACTGGCTCTCGCCCTATTCCGTGGGCGAGGTCTTGAAAGGCAAGAAAATCCTCGAAAACCTACGAGAGGTGACGGGCGACAATGTCTCCCAATACCTCTACCACGAGTATATCATCCCCGCATCCTCTCTCCACAAGGGTGTCAAGTACTACGACATCGCCCTACGCATCTACATGGGAGCCGTATTGAAGCGAGTATCTAAACGCGACCCTTCCATAGCTCCACCCTCCACCCAGACTGGAATCGGAGACTGGGACGACCTCTCCGGTCTTCTCCTGCCCGTGTCTGAGGAGCAACGCATCATTGATGAAATCAAGGACGGCACCATCGACAACATCCTCACGCTCATCCAGCGGTTCGAGGAAATCGACGCCAACTACCGCGAGTATCAGTGGGCATGGACTTACAAGATGATTTGCGACTATTACCACATCTCGGAGATTACCCTCGAAGACGCCAACCGCATCCACGAGGACTACATCAAGGCGCGCCGATCATGGATAGCGGAAATCAAAAAAGACGCCGAGAAGGAGTTTGCCATGGGCGATGTGGAGGAAGAGGTGTTCCGCAACTTCGTCGATAACCTCGACAAAGAAATCGACTACGAGAATTAACAATTGAATATCAATCAGTTAAACAAGTTATCCACAATATCCGACATCTGTGGATAACTCTAAAGAAAACAGTTATGAATCTAAAGCACGTAATGATGGCTACGCTCCTGATGGGAGCCTTGAACGCCACCGCAAAGGATTATCATTACACCACCGTTCCCGGCGATGCAATGAAGACACGCATCTACACCCTCGACAACGGTCTGAAGGTGTATATGTCAGTAAACAAGGAGAAACCTCGCCTGCAGGCCAACATCGCCGTGAAGACAGGTTCTCGCAACGACCCTGCCGAGACCACAGGTCTTGCCCATTACCTAGAGCACCTGATGTTCAAGGGCACCACGCATTTCGGAACGACGGATGCCGCCAAGGAGAAACCCTATCTCGATGAAATCACCAAGAGATACGAGAGCTACCGCAAGCTCACCGACCCTGCACAGCGCAAGCAAGCCTACCACGAGATAGACTCCATCTCCCAACTTGCCGCCAAGTACAACATCCCCAACGAGTACGACAAACTCATGGCAAGCATCGGAAGCGAAGGCTCCAACGCCTACACCTCCAACGACATCACTTGCTATGTAGAGAACATCCCCAACAACGAAATCGAGAACTGGGCGAAGATTCAGAGCGACCGTTTCCAAAACATGGTGATCCGTGGTTTCCACACCGAGCTGGAGGCCGTGTATGAGGAAAAGAACATCAGCATGGGAAGCGACGGCAACAAGGAATGGGCGGCACTCTGGAAGCTCCTCACCCCTACCCATCCGTACGGAACACAAACCACCATCGGCGAGCAGGAGCACCTGAAAAACCCTAGCATCGTCAACATACAGAACTACTTCCACCAGTACTATGTGCCCAACAACGTGGCCATAGTCTTGGCAGGCGACTTCGACCCAGACCAAACCATCGCCATCATCGACAAATACTTTGGCGGATGGAAGAAGAGCGACAAGGTGGTTCGCCCCGAGTTCGCCCCACAAGCAGAAATCACCGCCGTCAGAGACACCAGCGTGGTAGGCCAAGACGCGGAGAACGTCATCTTGGCTTGGAGATTCAAGGGAGCCAACGAGTTCCAGAGCGACGTCTATGACATCATCGACAACATCCTCGCCAACGGAAAGGCCGGCCTCTTCGACATCGACCTGGAGCAAAAGATGAAGGTGCAAGGCATTGGCACCGGGTCTGACAACTTGCACGACTACTCTACATTCCTAGTGGAAGGTGTTCCCAACCAAGGCCAGACATTGGAAGAGGTACGCAGCTTAATCCTCGAAGAAATGGGCAAGTTGCGCCGTGGAGAGTTCTCCGACGACTTGCTTCCCGCCGTCATCGCCAACAAGAAGCTCGACTTCTACAAGTCACTGGACAGCAATGCCAATCGTGCCTCGATGATGGGCGACGCCTTCATCAACGACCAAGACTGGGAGAAGGTCGCCACCCAACTCGAACGCCAGAGCAAGCTCACCAAGAAGGACATCGTGGATTTCGCCAACAAGTATCTCCGCGACGACAATTTCGTATGTGTCTATAAGCGCATGGGCGAGGACAGCACCCTGAAGAAGATAGAGAAACCTATCATCACGCCTATCCCTGCCAACCGAGAGTACGAGAGCGACTTCTTGAAGGAGGTAAGAAACAGCAAGGCGGCCCCTATCGAGCCACAATTCCTCGACTTCAAGAAAGACCTCACCGTAGGCAAGACCACCAAGAACATCCCGCTCCTCTACAAGCAGAACACGCAGGACGGCTTGTTCAACCTCGTGTTCCGCTATGAGTTTGGCGACGAAGATGACTTGCGCTATGGCTATGCCGCCGACTACCTCAACTACATCGGCACCAAGAAAATGGGGGTTAGCGACATCAAAGAGGCCTTCTACAAACTGGCTTGCAACTATGGTGTCGCAACTACCGACAAGACTCTCCAAATCAGCCTCAACGGACTCAACGAGAACCTTCCCGCCGCCCTCAACCTCTTGGAGAACGTAATCCACAACGCCAAGGCCGACAAGGATTCCTGGTCGCAGTACGTTGACCAGATAGAGAAAAGCCGCCAGGACGCCAAGACCGACCAAAAGACCAACTTCAATTATCTCTGGGCATACGGCAAATACGGCAGATACAATTCCTACCGCAACGCCACCAGCACCGCCGACCTGAAGAAGGTTGACCCACAGGCATACATCGACCTCCTCGCAGGCTTGGGCAACATCGAGCACACCATATTATATTATGGTCCATACACAGAGGCTCAGCTCAACAAGCTCCTCGCCAAAGAGCACAAGACGGCAAAGACACTCAGTGCCGTGCCACAAGGCAAGAAGTACCAGTTGGAAGAGACTCCCAAGACAGAGATTCTCATAGCCCCATACGAGGCAAAGAACATCTATCTACGCCAATATCACAACGAGGGCAAGCAATGGAAACCAGAGTACGCCCCTGTGGAAGCCCTCTTCAACGAGTACTTCGGAGGCGGCATGAACACCGTGGTGTTTCAGGAGCTCCGCGAGACACGCGGCTTGGCCTACAACGCCTCCGCCATGTATTGCGACGCTGAGCGCAAGGGCGAGCCAGAGTACTTCTTCACACACATCATCTCACAAAACGACAAGATGATGGACTGCATCAACGTGTTCAAGGAAATCGTCGATACCATGCCACAGAACCAGGCTGCCTTCGACCTCGCCAAGCAGAGCCTCATCAAGAGTTACCAGAGTGCCCGCACCACCAAGTTTGGTGTCATCAGCACTTACATCTATTACAAGAACCTCGGTCTCGACTACGATTTGCGCAAAAGCATCTACGAGGCATTGCCATCGCTCACCCTCCAGGATGTCGTGAAGTTCGAGAAGGAGAACATGGTGGGCAAGCCATACCGCATGGTTATCCTCGGTGACGAGAAGAACCTCGACATAAAGGCATTGGAGAAGATTGCCCCCGTGAAGCGATTGACCCAGGAAGAGGTATTTGGTTACTAATTTGCTGACAGTTAGATTTATCAACAGTATTAAAATACAAACAAAAAACATTATGGCTAATACACCGGAATTCAAGTACGCTCCCATGTTCCAGCTGGGAGAGGACAAGACAGAGTATCGCTTGCTTACCAAGGAAGGCGTAAGCACAGCTGAGTTTGAGGGTAAGACCATCCTCAAGGTTTCCAAGGAAGCATTGACCTTGCTCGCCCAGCAGGGTTTTCACGACGTAGAGTTCATGCTCCGTCGTGAGCACAACGCACAGGTGGCCAAGATTCTGACCGACCCAGAGGCTTCAGAGAACGACAAGTACGTGGCTCTCCAGTTCCTCCGCAACGCCGAGACGGCAGTGAAGGGCATCCTTCCATTCTGCCAGGACACGGGCACCGCCATCATCCACGGCGAGAAGGGTCAGCGTGTATGGACCGACTTCGAGGACGAAGAGGCTTTGAGCCTCGGTGTATATAACACTTACACACAGGACAACCTCCGTTATTCACAAAACGCTCCTCTCAACATGTATGACGAGGTGAACACCCGTTGCAACCTCCCTGCCCAGATCGACATCGAGGCGACAGAGGGCGACGAGTATCGCTTCGTGATGGTGGCAAAGGGTGGCGGTTCTGCCAACAAGACCTACTTCTACCCGATGACCAAGGCCACCATCCAGAACGAAGGCACTCTCCTCCCATTCCTCGTGGAGAAGATGAAGAGCCTCGGCACGGCGGCTTGTCCTCCTTACCACATCGCCTTCGTCATCGGCGGCACCAGCGCTGAGAAGAACCTCCTCACCGTGAAGCTCGCTTCCATCAAGTACTACGATGAGTTGCCTACCACTGGCGACGAGACAGGCCGTGCCTTCCGCGACATCGACTTGGAGAACAAGCTCCTCGAAGAGGCTCACAAGATTGGCCTTGGAGCACAGTTTGGCGGCAAGTACCTCGCCCACGACATCCGTGTGGTTCGCTTGCCCCGCCACGGTGCCAGCTGTCCTATCGGTATGGGCGTGAGCTGCTCTGCCGACCGCAACATCAAGGCTAAGATCAACAAGGACGGTATCTGGCTGGAGAAGATGGACGAGAACCCTACGGAATTGATTCCAGAAGAGCTTCGCAAGCCGGGCGAGGGTGCCAAGGGCATCGAGATAGACCTCGACAAGGGTATCGACGCAGTTCGTGCCGAATTGACCAAGTACCCCGTAAGTACCCGCGTGAACCTGAAAGGTACCATCATCGTGGCTCGCGACATCGCTCACGCTAAGCTCAAGGCTCGCTTGGACGCTGGCGAGGAGATGCCCGACTATTTCAAGAACCATCCTATCCTCTATGCTGGTCCTGCCAAGACTCCGGAGGGTTATCCTTGCGGAAGTATGGGACCGACCACAGCCAACCGTATGGATCCTTACGTTGACGAGTTCCAGGATCATGGCGCAAGTCTCGTGATGATTGCCAAGGGCAACCGCGGACAGGTGGTTACCGACGCTTGCCAGAAGCATGGTGGTTTCTACCTCGGCACCATTGGCGGTGTCGCAGCAGTTCTCTCTCAGAGCAGCATCAAGAGCATCGAGTGCGTGGAATACCCAGAGCTGGGCATGGAGGCCATCTGGAAGATTACAGTAGAGGACTTCCCTGCCTTCATCCTCGTGGATGACAAGGGCAACGACTTCTTCAAGCAGCTCAAGCCTTGGGCTCCTTGCAAGGAATGCCAGAAGTAATTAAGGTAAACATAATCCAACAAGAAAATCCCGGACGCCAAAGAACGTTCGGGATTTTCTGCATAAATATCACTTGATAAACTGGCTGTAGATGTTATAATAAATCTCCACCCATCCATCGTTGATAAGCTCAGCCAGTTTTTTGCCAAATCGGGATGGTCGTCGATAAGCTTCACGAGGTCGGGGTTGTATCTTGCCCCAACATCTCTCTGAAACTCCGGCTACGCCCAACAAACTATAACCAGACTTCCAATATGTTATTATCATCACAAATCCACCAGAATAGCATGAGCATATTATTCTAACAAATAGCACTTACTCCAAGCGTTTTTGCATCCAAAATGTTAAATTTGCACACCTATTTACAACATTATGTTCAAAATATTTTGCTATATAAGGAATTTCTATTAATTTTGCAGTCGATAACATTTTTAAGTATAATTAAATATAAGAGAGAGTATTTGTAACTACTCAGTCATCTTTGCACTTGACAAGTAACCCTTTAGCAATGCCGAGGT
>CAVGEN010000062.1:0-14773 GCA_963628185.1 Waltera intestinalis
ACATCCGACACATGGAGGCAGTGAGACACATGCGCAGCCTCTTCGACACAAGCCGTGACGAGGGATATGAGGAAGGACGTGCAGAAGGACTTGAAAAGGGACGTGCGGAAGGACGTGCGGAAGGACGTGCGGAAGGACGTGCGGAAGGCGAATTAAGCAAGGCCATTTCCATCGCTCGCAACCTAAAGAGCCTTGGTCTTTCCATTGACCAGATTAAGGCTTCCACGGGTCTCTCGGAAGAGGAGCTGAAAGATTTGTAACATAAATCAAGCATACACTTTGAGGATATAGCCTTTTTTGATGACAGGCTCTATCTAAAAATATAAAAGAAGAACGATATGAATAGGAAGAGTATCGCAACCCGTTTCTTCGTTTTGGTACTCTTGCTCTGCACCCCCATGTCGATGCAAGGCAAAAGGAACTTCCCTATGCAACTCGATGATGGCGACACGCCTGCCGAAATTCGAGGCTATGTGGAGGACTCTTTGACGCACTATCGCCTCAACAACGTATCCGTCACTTTTCTACGCAATGGCAAGCCTTTGAAGTTTACCCGAACCAAGGAAGACGGAACATTCTCTATTTCTGTCACCGAAAAGCAAGCAGGCGACTTGCTACAAACTACCTGCATGGGCTACAAAAGCAAAAAACGGCGATTTCATCGAGCAAAGAGACCATTATCAACATGATTTCCACAGCATTCGTACTGAAGGAGCGGCGACTCTCTCATCACGACCACCGAGCATAACTACAAGACTATGATAAGCGATGCCTTCAACCTGCAATGGGAAAACAAGGTGAACAAGGCGGATCGTTACGGCAACGAGAACATTACCGCTCAATACAGTTTCTAAACCATCCTATTATACTATAAAAGATATAAAGGATTATAAGCCTTTATTCCGCCTGAACGCCGAAGTACTCGTTGAGTTCTGCGATAGCAGCACCGTCCGTATTCTTCAAGTCCTTCACCAACCGTCCTTTTTCCAAAAGCAGAATGCGAGTGGAAATATCGGCTACGAAGTTGAGGTTATGGCTGGAGATGATGACGGTAGTGCCTTGTTCCTTGCAGATACGCTGTATCATGTGGGCAATACTCATCTGCGAAGAAGGGTCGAGATAGTTGAACGGCTCGTCGAGGATAAGGATCTTCGGGTTGACGATCATGGCTCCGATGATGCCTATTTTCTGGCGGTTGCCTTGTGAGAAGTCACGGAGATACTTCTTCGTTCCCATGATTTCATCGTGCATGAAGCCCTCAAACTGCGCCAAACGTTCCTTCAATGTTGCCGCATCTATGCCATAGACATCGGCGATAAAAGCAAAGTATTCCTCTGGGGTCAGGAAGTCGATGAGAAAACGCCCGTCTATATAACTGCCCGTATATTGTTTCCACGCCTCGCTTTCATTGACTTTCTGCCCGTTGCTCTCCACAAGACCATCATCTGCCTTGATAAGGTCGAGGACAAGGCGAAGCAAGGTGGTTTTACCTGCACCATTATTGCCTACCAAACCGATAAGTTCACCCGATGCAATACCAAGATTGTCGATGTCGAGTACGGTATTGCCATTGTATATCTTCTTGAGATTCTGTATCTTAATCATCTTTTTCAATGTTAAGTGTTAAATGTTAAGTGTTAAATGTTAACCGACAGGCTATTTCTCCATAAACTTCTCCATGCGCTTATACCTATTCGCATAGAAGAGGGCAGCTACCTTGGATATGAACCACTTGTGGATGCACAAGCTCAGCAAGGCTAAGGCTATACAAGTACACGCCCATGCCATTTCGCCCCATAAATAGTAAATGCCTATGACGATTCCCAAAGGAAGCAGAAAGGCTATGGCATAGAGATTAATCTTCAAGTTGGCGCCTTGCATACTAAACATGGACGATGAGAATATCTCCAAACGAGAGGAGAACAAGCATGTCGGCAAATTGAAGAGATTGATAAATACCGCCAAGCAAAAGCCTCCGCCAAGCACAAAGATATTGACACCTACTTCCATAAACAAAAACGGAACGACCAGCAGCAAGGCAACGAAGCTCACCATCAAATAATAATAGAAACTGTTGCGAAGCATCTCCTCCACTTTTACAGGCTTCGTCATCAAGCCCTGAAAGAAATTCGCCTCCACGCCAAAGGTCCATTGCGAAAGAACCACCGACGGCAAGAGTATCGCCCCGACCACATACAAGGTCACCATTGCCTGTTTTCCCATCAGATCCTCCGAAGCCTCGGAGGGCATCAAGGCAAACATATAGGCATCGAAAAGGAAGATGGCCGTAATGAGAAGCACCATGTTGCGGATGCGCTTCGCCCTCATCGTGCCGATATACTGCAAACTAAAGAGATTGATTTCCTTGAATCCATGGAAACGACTCGCCTTACGTTTCTGTTCATTGTATATCTTCAAATGGTAAAGATAGACGATGAGACCAGCCAAAATGGCGGATGCCAACAAGAACATACCGATGAAAGCGCACCATGCGGCGAAGAAGCTGGAGAATACCAAATAGCCTATCAGCACGACATACATACCGACCCATCCGAGTACCAAAGGCCATTTAAGCATCCACTCCGTTGCCTTACGCCAGCAAGTGATATAGATTCCATTGATATAAGAGAAAGCCAGCAATAACAAGAAACTGCCGATGACTTGCCCTGCCGATGACAGCAAGAATATGAACACAGGCAACATCAGCACAGGCAACACATAATTCCAAAAACTCACCAGATTGGTGGTCAACAGGAAACGATTCCAGATTTTCTCAGGCACTGGACGTGACTTCACATAGTCATCCATAGCTGTAATGTCCCGCTTCATCACCATCTTCATGAATATGTCGGGTACCAACATACCGACAACTACACCCATTCCCAAGGTAGCAGGCATGCCTTCCCCGGTGAGGTTTCCCCCATTTTTCGTGAAGCTCATGAAGAAACTGACTCCTATCACTACGTACAGAAAGATGATGTAGCATCCTACAGCAGCATCCTTCCAAGAGAAGTTGCGCCGCTGTTGCAACCACCATAGCTTAATCAATAATCTCAACATAAATTTACCTTTGTAACCGTTTGTGGCTACAAAGGTAAATAAAATTATCAATATATCAACTATTCACGGGAAAAATATTGTCATCTTCGTCGTAGAAGAGCGGAGCTACCTTCACGCTACGAAGCCAGGTCGTATCATTGGAAGGAACACAATCGTGATGGAAGAGATACCATTGCCCCTTATATTCCACGATGCTATGATGGGTGGTCCAGCCTACTACAGGTTCCAAGATAACTCCTTTATAAGTGAATGGACCATAAGGATTGTCACCCACGGCATAACACAAAAGATGAGTATCGCCAGTAGAGTAACTGAAGTAATACTTTCCCTTGTACTTGTGCATCCAGCTAGCCTCGAAGAAACGATGTGGGTCATCCGCAGGAAGCACCTTTCCCCCCTCGTCCACGATAATTACTGGCTTTGGCATCTCGGCAAACTGCTGTACGTCATCGGTCATCATCGCCACACGAGAAGGCAGTGGATTCTCCTTGCCTTCAGGAAGATACTCATTCTTGAGGGCTTTGTTGTCCTTGTACCACTGGAGCTGTCCGCCCCAAATGCCACCGAAGTAGCAGTATATCTTACCATCGTCATCCTTGAACACACAAGGGTCGATGCTGTATGACTTGCGGATAGGGTCGGCATTAGGAACAAACGGGCCTTCCGGCTTGTCGGCAACGGCAACACCCAAGTGGAACACGCCGTTATAATCCTTGGCAGAGAAAATGAGATAGTATTTGCCTTCTTTCTCCACCACGTCATTGTCCCACATCTGCTTCTCCGCCCATGGTACATCCTTCACGTCAAGAATCACGCCATGGTCGGTGACCTCACCTTCCATCACATCGTCCATAGACAAGACGTGATAGTCTTTCATCTGGAAGTGACCGCCGTCATCGTCGAAACACTCGCCGCTGTCCCAGTCATGGGATGGATAGACATACAAGCGGCCGTTAAACACATTGGCAGAAGGGTCTGCCATATAATCCTTAGGAAACAAATATCTTGCTTTCATTGCTGTTGTTTTTATTCAAATAGTTTCACAATTTCCTTACCCACTGGCTTCATCTCATTGTTACGGTCGAAAAGCAGCGGATAATTGGTTCTGCCATTGATGGGCCAGCCATTGAGCCAGGAACTTTCGTCGCTGGTGCCCCAGAAGGTGACACGGCTGATAGCATCCTTGTGACGCTCGATAATCTTGAAAAGGTCGAGATAACGCTGGTTGAAGAGTTTCTGCGCTTTCTTGTCAAGCCCATTAACGTATGGATTGTATTTCTTCTGGAGTTCGAAGTTCTGACTGATGTCAGCTCCGCCAAATCCCTCTGGGTTAGGAAGCATGTTCATATCCAGCTCGGTCATCATCACCTTCACACCCTCGGCGGCGAAAGCCTCGATGCTCTTCTCATACTCGGCATAGTCGGGATAGTTGTAACCATTGTGGCTCTGCATACCGATGGCGTCGATGCGAAGTCCCTTGGCTTTCAAGTTGCGAATAATCTTACAGTAAGCCTCACGCTTGTCTGGCTTTGCCATGGAGTAGTCGTTGATGTATAGCTCCACATTAGGGTCTGCCTCGTGGGCAAACTGGAAGGCGAGTTCGATATACTCCGGACCTATTATTTTATAATAAAGTGACTTGCGGTAGCTACCGTCATCCTCGATAGCCTCGTTGACCACATCCCATCCTTTCACTTTTCCCTTGTAGTGGGTCACCACGGTCATGATGTGGTTATACATCCTGCCTATCAAGGTCTCGCGGCTCACCTGCTTGCCATCTGCATCGGTAAACATCCATTTGGGTGGTTGGGAGTGCCATACGAGACAGTGCCCTATCAAGGTTTTGCCGTTCCGCTGCGCCCAGTCGGCGAGCTTGTCACCGTCGCGGAAGTCGAAGCGGTTCACCTCGGGGTGGTTCACCTCTCCCTTCATGCAGTTCTCCGCCACTACTTGGTTAAACTGCTTGATGGTCATCGCTTCCGTTTCCGGGGTCTTGCCGTCCACCAAGTCAGTATTGACGGCTGCGCCAACCAAGAAATACTTACCCATGCTTTCCTGTAGCGTTGGAGTCTGGACGGCTGTATTCGTTTTCTGGGCGAAGGCTGCACCTGTCAGCATCAGTCCCAAAGTCAGTGTTGTAATCTTTCTCATATTTCAATTTTTCAATATTTCCATATTTCAATTTTTATTTCGTTCTTCTATCTTCTTGTTGATGTCGTCAATCACCTCGTCGGTCAACTCATACTTCGAGATGATGAACATCGCCAAGCCGAGCAAGATGGCAGGAATCACGCATACCAACCAGCGGATGCCCTCTTGCGCCAAAGGAGTTTGCTGTTCTAAGTCGTTCATGAAGTAAGCCCCGGCAGCATTGCCCACCGACATCATGGCAAAAGCGGTGATAAAGAACAAAGCTACGATACGCAAAGGACGGTTGTGGAAGAACTCTGTCCAAAGGTCGCTCACTTTCACATTTTTGGTTTCCTTCTCGTCCATCACCACACGCTCCCTCGTCTGCGTGAAACAGAACACGAGAAGGGCAAAACCTACCAAGGCATAGATAAGCATGGCAACAAACCAAGCATTGCTGTCCGTAGGAAGAGAATTGCTTTGCTGGGCAGCCGCAGCTTGATAACCCGTCCAAGCCAGCACTGCACCGGGCACGACACCACCTAAAGCCATACCAGCCTTGTAGAAAATACCCGTCAAGGCATTCACGATGCCAGCGATACGCTTTCCGCTTGTATATTCAGCAAAAGAGATAACCTCTGGTATCAAAGCCCACATATAGCCCGTAGCCACGATGACTCCAGTGGATTTGATAAATTGGGCGATATATACAAGGGTGATATTGTCCTTCACGGGTCCCATCTTGCTGATGACATAGAGCATCGCCATACCGATGATGGCTACGGTGAGGAAAATGTAAAACATATTCTTCTTTCCCACCTTCTTCTTGATGGCTGGCACCAAAGGCATGAAGATGAACGATGGCAAGGAGCCCAAGCCCATGAAGAGAGCCATCTCGATGGGCAGGTCTTTTGCGGCGGCAAGCATCGCCACCAAGATGGGAACGCCTGCCGAGACACAGAGACCTCCCACATTCGCCATAAACATACGAACGGATGTCAAAATCGTGATTTCATCGGTGTCACGAGTCAAAGATGAGTTTAATGCACCGTATGGCACATTTATTAATGTATAGAGCATCGACAAGCCAACGTATGTCACATAGGCATATATCAACTTGACCGTATCAGTCTGCCCCTCCATTCCATTCCAAAAACAAAGAATGGCAAGAACGGTCAAAGGCAAGCCTGCCAAAACGAGATAGGAGCGATACTTTCCCCAACGAGGGTTATGCTTATCTACATAGGTTCCCACCAATGGGTCCCAAAGCACATCCACCAACCTGACTACCAAAAACATAGTGGCAGCCACACCAGGATTCAGTCCATAGATATCTGTGTAGAAGAACAACAGATACATACAGATGGTTTGGTAGATGAGATTTTGCGCCAGATCGCCCGACCCGAAGCCGATGCGTTGCAGCCAGTTAAGCTTGTAGAACCCTTTTGATTCCTGTGATACAGATGCTTTTTCCATATAATACTCTTAGTTATTAGTTTTACGTTTAAGTCATTCTTGCTGGATGACGTTGCAAATGTACTAAAAAGTCACGAGATTGACACCACCAGCAGTCACCATAACATTTCTATTTGTTTCATAACAGAAAACAGGCTACCAAAAGATTAGGAAACAAAAGAGAACGAAACATATTATCCTCTAATTATTTGCTCTTTTCATAGTTTTTTGTTACTTTTGCACCGCAAAACCTAATTGGCAAACAACTATTAATATGAAATATACTAAGCACAGCCTCGTGGCAACACTAACCCTTTTCCTCTCACTGATGATATGGGCAGACAGCGGCGAACTTTTCACTTCAGGCAAACTGTCTAGTTCACTTATCAATTGCATTACCCAGGACAAGTATGGGTATATTTGGATTGGTACGGAATATGGTCTCAGCAGATTTGACGGCTACCACTTTACCAATTACCTCCATGATGACAAGGACACAACCTCCATCACCGACAATATCATATCAGACTTCTTGGTCGATAAGAACGGCAATCTCTGGATTGGCTGCGCCAAAGGTCTGATGCGCTACAACTATGCCGACAACAACTTCGTACGCTTTAAGTTTCCCGATGGGAAAGAGCCGCGTGTCTATTCATTGATAGAAAGCCATCGTGGCGACATTCTGATGGGAACAGCAGGCTTTGGCCTCTATTCCGTCAAGAAAGGAAACAAGAATATTACTCGCGAACGGCAATATGCCGAAAGAGACTCCGACGAGTTCTTCACCCATATCTACGAAGACAAGCACAAGCATCTATGGCAAAGCAGCCACCTCCCTACATTCACCCGATATACCACCGAGGCGAATGGGCATATCGCGCGCAAGAACTTCACGTCACCATACGGAGCCCCGGTCTCCTTCATCCAGCATCGCCCACAGGCCATGCTCATTGTCTGCATGTATGGCTTCATCTACTATGACTACAAGACTGGGCGAATCGCAGATGCCGGCTACGACTTGGGCGAATACAAGAACAATGTCACCATCAACAATGCCACCTTCGACCACGAGGGAAACCTTTACATCAGCACCTCAGAGCACGGAGTCCTGTTCATCAAGAGAGGCACCAACCGACTTGTTCAGTTAGAAAACAACAATAGCAATTTCAACCTCACAACAGCCTTTGTCAACGACATCATCGAAGACAAAGACAACAATCTATGGATAGGCTGCTACAAGAAAGGACTCTACTTGCTCAACCAACGGCAGCAAGCTTTCAACTCTTGGAGTTTCTCCGCCCAAAGCTACATCATCGGTAGCAGTGTTTCTTCCATTACGCCAGGAGAAAACGACATCACATGGTGTACCGTACAAAACAGCGGTGTCTATGGCTTCGACCCTTACGGCAAGATTATCGCCCATCCCACTTCACCCGCCGGCACCTGCATTATCTACAAGGACAAGCGGGGAGCTTATTGGATCAGCAACGGCAATGCCCTTTACAGCTACAACCCTGCGACAGGTTCCTACACCCAAAAGTTGACATTCACCAGTGCGGGCATCTATTGCATGACCGACGACGACCAAGGCAACCTGTATATTTCCGTATATAGCAAAGGACTGTATATATATAATGTGGAAAGCGGAAAAGTCAAGATTCTCAACATGCGGCAGCGAGGCGACAAAGGGTATCTTTGCAACGACTGGGTTCGCAGTATGTCGCTCGACCATACCGGCCATCTTTGGATTGGCACCTCCAATGGTGTGTCTTGCCTCAACATTCACACGATGAACTTCAACGACTTTGGCAAGAACGTGATCCTCAAAAACCACCAAGCCAACAGCATTTGCGAGGGAAACAACGGTGAAATCGTCATCGGCACGGAGGAAGGACTGTACCGTTTCGACCGCAAGGCACAGACCGCCATGCCATTTCCTCATGCAGAAAGTTTGAAAGGAAAACAGATATGCAGTATCGTCAAAGACCGCCAAGGAGACTACTGGATTAGCACAACCATGGGAATTTGGCAATTCGACCACAAAAACCGCCATTTCATCGGGCATATCAATGGCAATGGACTTACCGCCAGAGAATATGTTCTAGGCTCGTCCATGCGCACCGCAAAAGACCTTATAGGCTTCGGCACCAACGATGGAATCACTGTTTTTTATCCAGAAGTAGTAAAAACCAACAAGATGGAACTTGGAAATGTGCATCTCACCAACTTCATTGTTGACGGGAAGGCTATCAACTGTCTGTCCGATCGTTTTCTACTCTCCCATTCCCAGAACTCATTTACATTGGAGTTCTCTTTGTTGAATTACAAGAACACCGACAACATCAGTTTCCAATACCGCATCAACGACGGAAAATGGAGCACGACCAACGAAGGCGCCAACACCGTAACCTTCAACAAACTGACTCCCGGGAAATACAAGATTGAAGTGCGAGCTGCCAACAACGGAAGCTATTCCAAGCAACCCACCATCATCCACATCACCATCAAAGACCCTTGGTATGCCTCCACCCTGGCCTACATCACCTACGGTCTCATCCTCTTCAGTTTGGCGGCATACATCATATATACCTACGAGCGGCGCAGGAAAGCAGACCTCGACGAAACCAAGATGGAATTCCTCATCAATGCCACCCACGACATCCGGTCTCCATTGACGCTCATCATGGGTCCGCTCAACAAGCTGAAGGGAAGGCTGACCGATGCCGAAAGCAAACAAGACCTAGAAACCATCGACCGCAACGCCCAGCGACTACTACTGCTAGTCAACCAAATACTCGACGAGCGCAAGATAGACAAGAACCAGATGCACTTACATTGCCAACCTACCCAGTTGCAAGATTTCATCAAGGGCATCACCTCCTTGTTTACTTTTACAGCCAACGAGCGTGGCATCACCCTTTCGCTGGAAGAAGATCCCAGCCTAGGAGGCAAGCCATTGCAAGTATGGATAGACCGCATCAACTTTGACAAGGTTATCAGCAACTTGCTGTCCAACGCCATGAAATATACTTTTGACGGCGGCAGCATCACCATCACCGCAGGCAAGGATGACAAGCATGCCATCATCAAGGTCATGGACACGGGCATCGGTTTCAAGGAAGAAAAGACCGACCGCCTGTTCGAGCGTTTCTACCAAGGCAAGAGCACCAGCGACCTCCACATCGACGGCACAGGCATCGGGCTGAACCTTTGCCGAGCCATCACCCAGATGCACGGGGGAACCATCAAAGCGTACAACCGAACGGACGGAACCAAAGGAGCCTGCCTGGAAGTCATCCTGCCACTAGGCAAAGAGCACTTAAAGCCAGAAGAGATTCTGCAAGAAGACAACAAGCTAAAAGCGGAAGAAGGCGGCAAGAAGAAACAAGCCAGCAAGAACTTCAACATCTTGATTGTGGATGATGACGCCGAGATTGCCCACTATATACAGGCCGAGCTGAGCGACTGGTATCGTTTCGGCTATGCTGCCAACGGCAAAGAAGGTCTCAAGACTTTGCTCACCAGCAAGTACGACCTCGTCATCAGCGATGTCATGATGCCCGAGATGGATGGCATCACTATGCTCAAGCAAATCAAGAGCAACTCCAACATCAGCGACACGCCCGTCATCCTCCTTACCTCCAAGGGCGAGGTGGAAAACCGTCTGGAAGGTTTGAAGAAAGGTGCGGATGCCTTCCTCGCCAAACCTTTCAACATGGAAGAGTTGCATATTCTCATTGACAACCTGGTAGATAACGTACGACGCATCCGCGGCAAATATACGGGTGCCTTAGGACAGAAGGACAAGATAGAGAAGATTGAGGTGAAGGGCAACAACGACGCCCTGATGGAACGCATCATGAAATGTATCAACACCAACCTGACCGACCCAGACTTCAACGTAGAGAAGTTGACTGAGGAGGCGGGCATCAGTCGCGCCCAACTGCACCGAAAGATGAAGGAGATAGCAGGCGTTTCCACCGGTGAATTCATCAGAAATCTACGTTTGGAACAAGCTGCCCGCCTCATCGAGGAAGACAAGATCAACATCACACAGGTAGCTTACTCTGTAGGTTTCAACAACCAGACGCACTTCTCTACCATCTTCAAAAAGCATTTCGGCATGTCGCCTTCGGAATATGCTGAAACAAAAAGAAACGAGAAATAAGCGGTTATATATATAAAATAAGGTATTTTTTCATATCTTTGCAGCGTCGATTTATTACAAACAACAATCTAAACACAAAACAATCTGCAAGTATGAAGAAATACCTTATCTCACTTTTAGCACTCTTCGCTTCGTTCCAAGCATCCGCACAGAACGACGGTTCGCTATTATGGTTGGGAAAGCCTAGCCCTAACTCGTGCCAAGTAACTACCTCTGCTTCCGACAACGCAACCATCAAGATTGCCAAACAGGAACTGGAGTACCTTTGGAACGGCAAGAATGTTGAACTTAAACTAGACAAGAGCCTCAACTTAGGCGAAGGCTACACGCTCTACGCCCGTCCTACCTACGAAGGCAACGGCATACGTTATGAAGCCACCCTGTCGGCAAGTTCACCCATCGGTTTGCTCTATGGAGCCTACGAATTGATTCGCCTGCAAAACACCGGCGAATACAACACGCTTTCCAAGACATCACCCAACTATGCCAAAAGCATCGATGAGACAGAGAAGCCTACCGTAGGACTTCGCATTCTGAACCATTGGGACAACCTCGACGGTAGCATCGAACGTGGCTATGCAGGCCAGAGCATCTGGAAATGGGAAGAAATCAAAGTGGGCAAGAACGGAAAAGGCGGCTCCATCAGCAAGAGCTTACACGACCGCATCGTCACCTATGCCCGTGCCAACGCTTCGCTTGGCATCAACGGATGTGTGCTCAACAACGTCAACGCCTCCCCCAAGATGATGACCGCCGAATACATCAACAAGGTAAAAGTCATCGCCAACATCCTACGACCATATGGCATTCACGTATATCTCAGCATCAACTTTGCCTCCCCAATGGCTCTTGGCTACACCAAGACAGCCGACCCGCTTGACAAGAAGGTACAGCAATGGTGGCAGAAGAAAGCCAAGGAGATATACCAAGCCATACCAGACTTCGGCGGTTTCCTAGTAAAGGCAAACTCGGAAGGGCAGCCTGGCCCAGGCGACTATCACCGCACCCATGCCGATGGCGCCAATATGCTAGCCGACGCCTTGAAACCTTTTGGCGGCACAGTGATTTGGCGTTCGTTCGTATATGGAGCCAACCACAAGGGAGAAGACCGAGTGAAACAAGCGGTCAGTGAGTTCAAGAATCTCGATGGACAGTTCCGCGGCAACGTCATCCTACAATCCAAGAACGGTCCGCTCGACTTCCAGCCTCGTGAGCCATACGCCCCCATCTTCGACAACATCCACAAGACACAGCAGATAGCAGAATTGCAGATTACCCAGGAATACCTCGGTCAATCCAAGCATCTCACCTACCTTGCACCCATGTGGAAAGAGTTCTTTGGCTTTGTCAACCCCAGCAAGTTGGTTGGTATCGCCGGCGTAGCCAACATCGGTGATGACGCCAACTGGTGTGGCCATCCATTCTCACAAGCCAACTGGTATGCTTTCGGGCGTTTGGCGTGGAATCCATCGATTTCATCGGAGAAAATCGCCCACGAATGGCTCGTGCAGACATACGAATGTCAAGACGAAAACTTCACCAAGCCCGTGGAAATGATGATGATGACCTCTCGTGAGGCTTGCGTCAACTACATGATGCCTCTCGGCTTGCACCACATCTTTAAGTTCGACCATCACTATGGTCCTGAGCCAGATGGATTCAAGGCAGAGTATCCTATGGAATGGTGCCCTGTATATTACCATAAGGCAGACAACGCCGGGATAGGATTCGAGCGATCGTCGAACGGCACCAATGCCGTAGAACAATACCCAGAGCCATACCGCAGTTTGTACAACGACCTGAAGACCTGCCCAGAAGAGTATCTCCTATGGTTCCACCATGTACCTTGGGACTACAAGCTCAACTCAGGCAGTACTCTCTGGCAAGAACTCTGCATGAGATACAACATGGGTGTCGCCATGGTAGAAACCTACAGAGACTTCTGGCACACCTGCACCAAGAAATACATGAAAGGGCATGAGCAAGAGTGGCAAATGACCGACTCTCTCCTCAACGTGCAACTCGCCAACGCCAAGGAGTGGAGGGACACCTGTCTCAAGTATTTCCAGACGTACTCCCACAAGCCCATCCTATTACCATAGAGCAGAAAAAGATATATCAAAGATATACCAAAGATATGTTTGCTCTGGTATTGCTCCTAGAACTAACCATTACAACAATCCTTTTAGTCATGAGAAAAATTATCGTTCTTACCATTTTCTTACTTGCCAATTTAGGAATTCTTTCCGCAAGTGTGAAACTTCAAAAACAAGGTTCTGCCACCCAACTTGTCGTGGATGGCAAACCTATGTTGCTCCTCGCTGGAGAGTTGAGCAACTCGGCCGCGACCAGTCCACAAGACATCGCCCTGGCTCTCCAACAAGTCAAGAAATGCGGTGCCAACTCAGTCTTTGCGCCAGCCTACTGGGAATTTATCGAACCGACAGAGGGACAATACGACTTCGCCCTTGTCGATAGTGTCATCGCCAATGCCCGAGAGAGAGAGTTGAAAATTATCTTCCTCTGGTTTGGCGCATGGAAAAACTCCATGAGTTGCTATGCCCCCCTATGGGTCAAGCAAGACACCAAGCGTTTCCCTCGCGCGCTCACCGAAAATGGCAAGCCCCTGGAAATCTGTTCCGCATTCAGCGACAACCTCGTGCAAGCCGACAAGCGTGCTTTCTGCGAGCTCATGAAACACATCAAGGCTATCGACAGTCAGGAGAACACCGTCGTCATGGTGCAAATCGAGAATGAGATTGGCATGCTGGAATCAGCCCGCGACCACTCGCCACTTGCGGAGAAAGCCTACAAGCAGACCGTTCCATCCCAGCTGCTTAAAAAACTAAAGATTAATCGGAATGGAACTTGGGCACAAGTATTCGGCACCGACCATTATGCCGACGAGAAGTTCCAGGCATATCACTATGCCAAATACGTAGAACAACTCGCCTCAGCAGGAAAAGCCATCCACAACATACCGATGTATGTAAATGCAGCCATGGACAGTCGTGGCAGGAAACCCGGCGAATATCCTTCGGCAGGCCCTTTGGCACATCTTATCAATATATGGAAATGTGCAGCCCCCAGCATCGACATCTATGCTCCCGACATTTACGACACAGGCTACAAGGGCTGGGTGGCAAAATACAAACGTGCCGACAACCCTTTCTTTACCCCAGAGGTAAGATGCGACGAAAACAGCGGCACCAAGTCACTCTATACCTTCGGCGAGACCGACGCCATCAGCTTCAGTCCGTTCGCCATCGACCAAGCACCTGACAAGACAGCCCGTTCCATTCGTGAATCCTACAAGTTGCTGAATCAGCTTTCACCAATTCTGCTCAAATACCAAGGCAAAGGGGCATCATGGGGCTTGCTCTTCGACCAAGAAGACAAGGAACGCGTCATCGAGGACGGCGACATCACCATGACTTGCCGTCACTTCTTCACTCTGCCATGGGATCCTAGAGCCACCGACGGAAGCAAATGGCCAGAGGGAGGCGGACTCATCGTCAAACTCGCCCCCATGGAATACCTCATCGCCGGCAATGGCATCGTCACTGTTTTCCAGAAGAAGTCTGAGAAATTGCAGGCAGAAGAGAAGAAGTTGGGCGAAGACGGATTCATCGACAACGGCAAAGAGGGGGAAAAAGCCAAGACACAACAGCAATTCAAGGGCAAGCGCATTGGCATCGGATACGTTGACCAAGTAACCATCGACCCGGAAGGCAAGATGCAGTTCATCCGCCGCGACAATGGCGACCAAGACCATCAAGGCCGGCACGCACGCATATCCTGCGGCGAACACAAAATCCTTCACGTAAAGTTGTATGAATATTAAAGATTTGTCTCTGTTTCTACATTTGTCTCTCATAAGACATTTAGAAACGGAGATGAAACAAATAATCTGTCCATATCCAAGAAAAAAACCTAATTTTGCAAACGACAAAACCAAAC
>CAVGEN010000063.1:0-7289 GCA_963628185.1 Waltera intestinalis
ATTTCAAAGGAGAGCTGACTTGTAGCCCTCCCTTGAATACGTGTACCCATTTCAATATGACTGAGTAGTTACAATTCTGACACGTGTTTGTTAAGTGTTCTTAAATGAATGGTATTTCGGGGGGGGCAATTTGGTTGTTGTGAATATTTATACTACCTTTGCAGTGAACAACGATAAGAGAATAGGTAGGTTGATTTAATGTAAAAAGTGAAAGTGATATAGTAATGGAAAAAGATTTTGAAGATTATTGGGCTACGCATCAGAAGCGTTTGATACTGAACGCCCCCGAAAAGATGCGAGCTGAGTATTTGGATGCGAGTCGGTTAGACACCCCGATGGATTGGCTGGGTGTCATCGTTCCGATAGGTGTAGGCATCGTAGTGCAACCTTTCATCCATTTACAGAGCGAGATACTCTCCTGGGGTATAGTGCTGGTGCTTGTGGTTATATTGTTTGTCTTGATGCAGATGGTGAAACCGTATGTCTCAAAGAAGAAGTCGGAGGCGGAAGTCGTCGATGCTATCAAACAGTATTATTATGAGCGTTACAAGAAGTTGGGCGGCATTGACAAGCTCGATCCTTGGCATGACTAAATGCTTTGAGATTTTTCTATCTATTGTTTATTTTTCTAGGGATTTATGATAGTGCTATTCTACTATCATAAAATCCCCCATGATGTCGTCTGAGATGTAGATTCCCTTTTGGGTGAGTCTGAGGTGTCTGCTTTTGGGCAAGCACGACGTGTTTGCTTTTTCGTATTCCTGGATTTCCATGAAACCTCTTTTTATTTTGTCTTCTGCCTCCTTGAGTAGGCGAGATTCCATTTCTTCTCCAAACTCTTCTCTCATTTTTGTGAGGTTGATGCCGTCGCTTGTTCGTAGTGCCGTGGTTATCAGGTCGTTGTATCGGGTGTTGATGTCTAGGGTCTCCTTCTCGGATGGCAAGATGTCTTGTTGTATTGAGTTGTTATAGGTGGTCAGGTTCTCTGGGTTCCAACTACGTGTTACCTCCAAGCCTCCATCTTCTTTCGTCGTCCTTTTATAGGAATGGGCGGCAGCCCCTAGTCCGACATAGGGTATTTCATGCCAATAGCTGCTGTTGTGGCGAGAACGGTAGCCGGGGCGGGCGAAGTTGCTGATTTCATAGTGCTCGTAGCCGTCGGAAGTAACCATGTCGCATAGGGTCTCATACATCTTGAGACTCAGTTCCTCGTTGATTTCATCTATCTTTTGTTGCTCAAGCATTCGGTATAGTGCCGTTCCTTCCTCATACATGAGACTGTAAGCGGAGATATGCTCCACATTGAGTGCCAGTGCCTTGGAAATGTCACTCTTCCAGTCTTCCATCGTCTCGTTGGGAAAGCCAAACATGAGGTCGATGCTGATGTTGTGGATGCCAATGCCTCTGAGTCTTTCTACGGCGGTCTTCACCTCTTCTGCGTTATGGCGGCGATGCAAGAAGCGCAAACGGTCGTTGGAGAAAGTCTGTGCTCCCATGCTGATGCGATTGATGGGAAGTTTTTTCAATGTCTCGCAAAACTTCTCGGTCACATCGTCGGGATTGCATTCCATCGTGATCTCCATTCCCTTAAAAAGGTCGGCAGTGCTATCGTATTCTTCACTCTTCACTCTTCGTCCTTCACTTAAATAAAGCCGAATACCCTTGAAAAGGCGAGTGAGCTGTTCGCTTGACAGTTGGCTAGGGGTGCCGCCTCCCAGATATATTGTTTCTATCTGTTGTCCTTTGCCAAGGGCGGCGGACAAAGGGCGCAGTTCCATCTCATGACAGAGTGCTTCTATGTAGGCATCTCGTAGTTTGAGGGAAGTCGTGCTGTAAAAGCCGCAATAGATACAGCGACTTTCGCAGAAAGGGATATGTATGTATAGTCCTGCCATTTTTCTTTATATATAATAAGGTGTAAGCCTAATATGATACTTTAATTTAGTGCAAAAATACTAATATGTTTTAAAAGTAAGGCATTTCCGGGGCATAAATTTTGCGTATATCGGAAAAAAGTGCTATCTTAGAGGCTGAATTGAGAGGAAGGGCATCTCAAAAAGCCCTCTTTCCCTTTTGACAACAGATGTATAACCCTTAAAATCTATAAGCGTCATGAGAGTTTATCAGACTAACGAGATTAAAAACATCGCATTGCTGGGCAGTGCGGGTAGCGGCAAGACTACACTTGCCGAGAGTATGTTATTTGAAGCAGGCGTCATCAAACGTAGAGGCTCTGTAGAAGCGAAGAATACGGTGAGCGACTACTTCCCTGTGGAGTTGGAATACGGCTACTCTGTGTTCCCAACGGTTTTTCATGTAGAGTGGAACAACAAGAAACTTAATATCATCGATTGCCCGGGAAGCGACGACTTCGTGGGAGGTGCTATTACATCCATGAATGTTACCGACCAGGCTGTGATTCTGATTAATGGTCAGTATGGTCCTGAGGTGGGTACGCAGAACAACTTCCGTTATACTGAGAAGTTGGGCAAGCCTGTCATCTTCCTTGTCAATCAGTTGGATTCCGACAAGTGTGACTTCGACAACATCATCGCTACGATGAAGGACATCTATGGCCCTAAGTGCGTCCAGATACAATATCCGGTCGAAACGGGCCCTGGCTTCAATGCTCTCATTGACGTGCTCCTGATGAAAAAATATTCCTGGAAGCCAGAGGGTGGTGTTCCGATTATCGAGGACATTCCCGAGGAGGAGATGGATAAGGCTATGGAATTGCACAAGGCTCTCGTGGAGGCTGCTGCCGAGAATGATGAAGGCTTGATGGAGAAGTTCTTCGAAAGCGAGAGCTTGACCGAGGATGAGATGCGTGAAGGTATCCGCAAGGGATTGGTTACTCGTAGCATCTTCCCCGTGTTCTGTGTTTGCGCAGGCAAGTCGATGGGTGTTCATCGCTTGATGGAGTTCTTGGGCAATGTGGTTCCTTTCGTTGACGATATGCCTAAGTTACACAATACTCGTGGCGAGGAGATAACTCCTGACGCAAATGGTCCGGAGAGCGTTTATTTCTTCAAGACGGGCGTGGAGCCTCATATCGGAGAGGTTAGTTACTTCAAGGTGATGAGCGGTTGTGTGAAGCCGGGTGATGACTTGGCCAATGCCGACCGCGGTAGCAAGGAGCGCATCGGGCAAATCTATGCTTGTGCTGGTGCCAACCGTGTGGCTGTGGAGAAGTTGAATGCTGGCGACATCGGTTGTACTGTGAAATTGAAAGATGTGAAGACGGGCAATACACTGAATGGCAAGGACACTGAGTGGCGCTTCGACTTCATCAAATATCCTAATGCTAAGTATTCTCGTGCCATCAAGGCAGTCAATGCGCAGGATACGGAGAAACTGATGACGGCTCTCTTGAAGATGCGTCAGGAAGACCCAACTTGGGTCGTGGACCAGAGCAAGGAGTTGCGACAGGTGATTGTGCGTGGTCAGGGTGAGTTCCACCTTCGTACCTTGAAGTGGCGTCTGGAGAATAACGAGAAGCTCCATGTGGAGTTTGAGGAGCCTCGTATTCCTTATCGTGAGACGATTACCAAGAAGGCGCGTGCTGAATACCGCCATAAGAAACAGAGTGGTGGCGCAGGTCAGTTTGGTGAGGTGCATCTCATCGTCGAGCCATACGCTGAGGGTATGCCAGACCCAACTTCGTTCAACTTCAACGGGCAGGAGTTCAAGATGAACATCAAGAGCCGTGAGGAGGTTGACTTGGAGTGGGGTGGCAAGTTGGTGTTCCTCAACTCTGTTGTGGGTGGTGCCATCGACGCTCGCTTTATGCCTGCCATCCTGAAGGGTGTCATGGACTGTATGGAACATGGGCCTCTGACGGGTAGTTATGCCCGTGACGTTCGTGTCATCGTGTATGACGGAAAAATGCACCCGGTAGATAGTAACGAACTCTCATTCATGTTGGCTGCTCGCCGTGCGTTCAGCGATGCTTTCAAACAGGCTGGTCCTAAGATTTTGGAGCCTATCTATGACTTGGAGGTTTATGTGCCTGCCGACTTCATGGGTGATGTGATGAGCGACTTGCAAGGTCGTCGTGCCCTCATCATGGGTATGGACAGCGAGGCTGGCTATCAGAAGTTGAGTGCTAAGATTCCTTTGAAGGAACTTGCCAACTACTCCATCTCCCTCAGTTCGTTGACCGGTGGTCGTGCTTCCTTTACCACCAAGTTTGCTAGTTATGAACTTGTGCCTAACGATATCCAGGGCAAGTTGATAGCCGAGCATGAGGCTGAGCTGGCTAAGGAAGAGGAATAGAAACAAGAAATTTTCTCATGAAAAAACTTCTACTTCCCTCATTCGTAGAAGTTTGATAGTAAAGGGTGTGCAGAATGCTGCGCACCTTTTTTGGGAAGGATGCGTGCTGTTTTAGTTGTAAATATATAACTAAAAGTTTTGTTTTTAGTTAATATGATAAAATAATGCATATTTTATTAACGTAAAAGTGTTAAGCAATTAAGATTTTTCCTATCTTTGCCCCCATGAAGAAAAGAACTATTTGGACAATCGCAATCATAATGGGCTTTTCGTTCCTCGCTTTGTTGTTCCTGCAACTGAGTTACATTCAGGAGATGGTGAACATGAAGAAGGAGCAGTTTGACGAATCCGTCAACAGAGCCTTATATCAAGCTTCGAGAAATTTGGAGCTGAACGAGACTTTGCGTTATCTCGAAAAAGATGTCAACGAGACAGAACGCAAGGCTAGCCGTAAGGATTCCGTGGGAACCCGGAGCGGGCAGCCTGACGGTACGGTTCAGCATTCCCACCAGTATTCTGTCGTAGGCAAGGATGGTACGGTGTATTCCTCCTTTGAGTTGAAGACCATTGCCACCAATCCGGGCAATATGCCTAAGGCGATGATACTGAGAAGTGACAAAAACTCGCTCAACGAAACTCAGAAGTCATTGCAGGAAATCGTCAAGAATAGGTATGTGTATCAGAAGGCTCTACTGGACGAGGTGGTCTATTCCATCTTGTATTCAGCCTCCGACAAACCTTTGAAGGAACGTATCAACTTCAAACAGCTCGACCAAGACCTGAAGGCGGAGATGATGAACAACGGCATTAATATCCCTTACCATTTCACGGTGACGACGCAGGATGGACGTGAGGTGTACCGTTGCCCGGAATACTCTGACGAGGGCGAGGAGTACGTCTATTCGCAGGTGCTGTTCCGCAACGACCCGCAGTCGAAGATGGGAGTGGTAAAGGTTCATTTCCCCGACATGAACAGCTACATATTCTCCAGTGTACGCTTCATGATACCGAGTGTCATCTTCACGTTGGTTTTGTTGGTGACCTTCATCTTCACCATCGTCGTGATATTCCGCCAGAAGCGA
The DNA here is from genome assembly GCA_963628185.1 of Waltera intestinalis. Lineage (GTDB taxonomy): Bacteria > Bacteroidota > Bacteroidia > Bacteroidales > Bacteroidaceae > Prevotella. The sequence goes on from CAVGEN010000063.1 coordinate 5,358, forward strand.
TATACGGAGATAAAGAACGATTTCATCAACAATATGACCCATGAGTTGAAGACACCTATCGCCAGCATCAGTTTGGCGGCCCAGATGCTCAACGACACCTCTGTGTCTAAGAGCGAACAGATGCAGCGACACTTGGGCAATGTCATCAACGATGAGTCGAAACGATTGAGGTTCTTGGTGGAGAAGGTGCTCCAGATGAGTATGTTCGACCGAAAGAAGGCGGTCTTCAAGAAGAAGGAACTTGACCTCAACGAGATGGTGGAGAATATAGCCAATTCGTTCTCCCTCCGAGTGGAGCATACGGGAGGCAAGGTCTATACTGACATCGAGGCTATCGACTCCGGAATCTATGTAGATGAGGTGCATTTCCAGAACGTGATTTTCAACTTGATGGACAATGCGGTGAAGTATCGCAAACCCGATGAGGCTCTCAACATCACGATGAAGACCTGGAATGACGACGAGCATCTTTATCTCTCCATTACAGATACGGGAATGGGTATGAAGAAGGAGAACTTGAAGAAAATCTTCGAGAAGTTCTATCGGGTTCATACGGGCAACGTGCATGATGTGAAGGGATTTGGCTTGGGCTTGGCATACGTCAAGAAGGTTGTCGATTTGCATGATGGCGACATCAAGGTGGAGAGTGAGCTGGGCAAGGGCACCACCTTCACCATCAAGTTGCCGGTGATACACGACTGATTGGAGTGAAGAATTCAACACTTAACATTTAACATTTAACATTAAAAAATAAGAATATGGAAGAGACAGTAAAGGTGCTTCTTTGTGAAGACGACGAGAATTTGGGTATGTTGCTTCGTGAATATTTGCAAGCAAAAGGTTATAACACAACACTCTGCCCGGATGGAGAGGCAGGCTTCAAGGAGTTCTCGAAGTGCAAGTTTGACATCGCTGTGCTTGACGTGATGATGCCTAAGAAGGATGGCTTCACGCTCGCCCAGGAGATTCGCCAGGCCAATGCGGAGATTCCTATCATCTTCTTGACGGCAAAGACATTGAAGGAGGATATTCTGGAGGGCTTCAAGTTGGGAGCTGATGATTATATCACGAAGCCATTCTCCATGGAGGAGCTGGTGTTCCGTGTAGAGGCTATCCTTCGCCGTGTGCGTGGCAAGAAGAACAAGGAATCTACCTTGTATCACATTGGCGACTTCACCTTCGATACCCAGAAGCAACTTTTGAGTATTGGCGAGAAGCAGACCAAGTTGACTACCAAGGAGAACGAACTGTTGGCCTTGCTTTGCTCACATGCCAACGAGATACTTCAGCGTGATTTCGCCTTGAAGACCATCTGGATAGACGACAACTACTTCAATGCTCGTTCGATGGATGTATATATCACCAAGTTGCGCAAGCATTTGAAGGATGATCCACAGATAGAGATTATCAATATCCATGGCAAGGGTTACAAGTTGATTGCGCCAGACAATGACTAAAGAGACATCAAGTCGATATACGGAAAAAGAGGGTGTGCCTTATGACACATCCTCTTTTTTTAGTGAATAGATGTAGCCGAAGCCGCCTGCGACAATGAAAAATAAACCGGCGAACAACAGGACGTTGCTCTTCAGGCTGAGGACGAAGGACGCAGCCAGAAAGAGAACGCCCAGCACGATGAAGGCAATCCCCGTCGAAGGCAAGGCTTGGAGAGTGGATTTTACCCTTTTCCCCATAACACGAGATTGAAATTTACTCATAAGATTGGAATTTAATAAATATTTTGTGCAAAAGTACAAAAAAAATTTGGTTGGTTGAAGAAAAAGTAGTAATTTTGCACCGCAATTCGTGAAAAGGGTGTCCAGAGGCACTCGGAAGCGGAAAGCAAGAGAATTTATTAATAACATCTTTAATTATTAAAAGTAGTATGAATCAATACGAAACCGTTTTCATTTTGACTCCCGTTTTGTCTGA
>CAVGEN010000064.1:0-11118 GCA_963628185.1 Waltera intestinalis
GGCAAAGGTAATAAAAAGAATCGGAACCGCCAAAAGAAAACGGATAATATTGCAGCAAATGGCCACAATCCAAACATTTTACTCCTTTTTCCTCACCCACACCTTATGGCTATGCTGCCCTGCCGAGCGGATAGGCGAATCCTCCTTGGCGCAGATTTCCTTCAGTTCCAGCGAGGCGGCGGTACGGCTGAGGTTGTTGATATAGGCATAGTCGGTGAGACCGATAAATCCATTCTCGTCTATCACTTTTAGAGCACGGGCGACACGCTGCTCTCGGGTGTAGAGCTCCTTGCGGATAACCTTCACGCCACCCATGTCTCGCTCCAAGTCAGGGTCGGTCTTGTGCTTAATGTCCTTCACCAACTCTGGCGAAGGCTTGAAGTTGACATTCTTCACACCCACCTTGCGATAAATCATCTTGTCATCGTCACCCTGCATCTCCGTAGGCTTGTCATCCTCGAAGTCCAGCGACAAGGAGAATGTACCAAGACCTTCTATATTGACATTATACCCCATCGAGAGCAACTCAACCAACATATCTCGCACATCGGTGACAGCTGCATCCACCACCGTTGGCGACAAGCCACGATTATAGAGCTTCATCTTGTCGAGCAAGCTGGAGAACGACATGGTTCGATTGGTCACCAACTTGGGATAGACCCTGCGCTTGCCTGTGTTGCGAAGGTCTGTCATCTCTACTAACTTATACTTTGCCATTTTTCAGATTCCCTTTTTTTAGTTATTATCGTTTGAGTTCCTAAGCATCATTGTTTCCAATGCCAGTTTAATTGTTTCTACTCCCATAAGAAAGTTATGTTCAGCGTTGGCGAACTTATGTTCAACGACGTTGAACTTGTATTCAGCAACGTTGAACTTGTATTCAACGACGCTGAACATAACTTTCCCTGTGGCAAAGACACAAACGGAACAGGCACGCCAACAGCTGGCGTGCCTGTCTTCATTATATTTCGACTAACACTCCCTATAGAACATTAATCGAGCTTTTCAATTATCTTCATGCCCTCTTCCACAGCCTGCATATTGAGCGGTATCAAACCGTGATGACGCTCAGGCAAAGACTTGTAGAGAGCCTTGTTCAATCCGTCGGTACTCACCACAGGACAAACCTTCAGCAAGCCACCCAATACTATCATATTAAAGACCTTCGAGTTCTTCATCTCGGCCGCCTTGTCCATTGCGTCAATCCGATAAACGGTAATGTCATTGCGCTGAGGTGGATTCATGATGCCATAACCATCATAAATCAATATGCCACCTGGCTTAACCTTGGGCATGAACTTGTCAAGTGACGGCTGGTTCAAGACGATGGCCACATCGTAATGACTCAGGATAGGCGAAGAGATACGGTCGTCGCTCACAATGACCGTCACATTGGCTGTACCGCCACGCTGCTCCGGCCCATAGGCAGGCATCCAAGTCACCTCCTTGTCTTCCATCAATCCCGAGTAGGCAAGAATCTTTCCCATCGAGAGAACCCCCTGGCCTCCAAATCCAGATATAATGATTTCTGTCTTCATTGTTCTATGTTATTTTAGAGAAAAGCAAATGAATTCTTCACTCTTCACTTAAATTCCTGTTGTATCCTTCAGGTCTCCCTTCACATACTCCTTAAACATGTTCTCTTCCATCCATTTGTTAGCCTCAACAGGTGAGAGCTTCCAACCGCTGTTGCAGGTAGAAACAATCTCCACCAGACAGGACCCCAGTCCTTTCATGCTTGCCTCGAAAGCCTTGCGGATGGCTTTCTTTGCCTTCTTGATGCTTGCCACGGTCTCCACACTTTGGCGAGTGACATAGCAAGTACCTGTAAGACGAGAGGCAAGTTCGGTAATATTGAGAGGATAACCATGAAGGTCTGGCTGACGCCCGTATGGACAAGTAGATGTTTTCTGCCCCAACAAAGTAGTTGGAGCCATCTGTCCACCCGTCATACCATAGATGGCATTGTTGATAAAAATAGCAGCCACATGTTCGCCACGGTTCAAAGCATGGATAGTCTCGCAAGCACCTATGCAAGCCAAGTCGCCATCGCCCTGATAAGTAAATACGAGACGGTCTGGCCACAATCTCTTGATAGCGGTGGCATTCGCCAAGGCACGACCATGCGCAGCCTCCTGCCAGTCGATGTCAAGGTAGCGATAAGCAAACACTGAACAGCCCACAGGACATACACCGACAGTCTTATCCTCCATGCCCATCTCCTCAATGACCTCGGCGATGAGTTTATGTACCACACCATGAGAACACCCCGGGCAATAGTGCATTGGGGTGTCGTTCATCAGCGTAGGCTTCTTATATACCAGATTCTCTGGTGAAATTATATCGTTCATTTCCAACTTCTTATTTGATAATCTTTTCTTTCAGTGCCTTCACGATTTCCTCTGGCTCCGGCACGATGCCACCCAAGCGTCCGAAGTGTTCCACGGGTATCTGTCCGTTGACAGCCAATCGTACATCCTCAACCATCTGACCAGCATTGATTTCGGCAACGAGAATACCCTTCTTGGTCTTCGCCAACTCATGGATTTCCTTCGTAGGGAAAGGCCAAAGAGTGACAGGGCGGAACAAACCAACCTTGACTCCCTCCTCACGAGCAGTCTCGATACTCTTCTCGGCAATACGAGCGGCACTGCCGAACGCTACGATTACATAGTCGGCATCCTCGCATTGTTGCATCTCGCAACGGACTTCTTTCTCCTTGATCTCAGCATACTTAGCTTGCAAGGCAATATTGCGCTCCTCCATCACCTCAGGCTTCAACTCCAGGGAAGTCATGACATTAGGTTGGCGAGTCTTCGGACGGCCAATGGTAGCCCAAGGGCATTCCTTGGCAATCTCCTCCTCGGTACGACGAGGTTTCATTGGTGGAAGAACCACCTTCTCCATCATCTGCCCGATGACACCATCGCTCAATATCATCGCAGGGTTGCGATACTTGAAAGCGAGGGTGAAAGCCAAATCCACAAAGTCCGCCATCTCCTGTACGGATGCAGGAGCCAGCACAATGACATTATAGTCGCCATTGCCACCACCACGAGTAGCCTGGAAGTAATCGCCCTGTGATGGCTGGATAGTGCCCAAGCCCGGGCCACCCCGCTGCACGTTGACAACAACTCCTGGAATCTCAGCACCTGCCATATAGGCGATACCCTCTTGCATCAGTGCCACACCAGGGCTTGACGAAGTAGTCAAGACACGCTTTCCAGCACCAGCGCCACCATACACCATATTGATAGCTGCCACCTCGCTCTCTGCCTGAAGTACCACCATACCCGTGGTCTCCCAAGGCTTGAGCAAAGCCAGCGTCTCAATGATTTCCGTTTGCGGTGTGATAGGATAGCCGAAAAAGCCATCCGCCCCACATCTTATGCAGGCATGGGCTATCGCCTCATTGCCTTTCATTAATGTTACTTCTTGATTTGCCATTGCATTTAGTCCTCCTTCTTTCTATAAACGGTAATGCAACCGTCCGGGCACACGATAGCACATGATGTGCAACCGACACATGCATCAGGAACGGCCGCCTCCACATAGCGATAGCCATGCACATTGACTTTTTTTTCAGCCAAAGCGATGACATCATGAGGACAAGCCTCCACACAGAGCGCACATCCCTTGCATCGCTCCGCATCGACCACAATAGCCCCTTTAATCTTGCTCATATTCTATTTCTTTCTTTTTCTTCCTATTACCAACTATACCCTGACTGCCTCAGAACCGTCCTCGGCTTACTCAAGGATTATAATAGTCCTTGCAGTAGAAGCTCATGATATTATCCAGCATCTCCTTTGCCACGACGGCAGGACTCTCCGGGTCGAGAGCTATCGCCTCCATATAGCAGTCTAAGGCACGCTTAAAATCGCCTTGCTTTCGCCAGACGTTTCCTTGTGAATAATACTCTTCCGCTGTCATTTTACTCTGTATAGTTTGTCGTTTCAATTGCGAAATTACGGAAAAAAAGAGACTTTAAAGAATAAAACGCCAAGATTTAAACTATATTAATGTTGTTTTCATTTAAAAATGCGCACACGATATTTGAGTGTGCAATAATTCGCATTTCATGTCACAAATCGCCACTCTCCACCTATCCCAGTTTTCTGCGATAGATGAAAAGCAAAACGAGTCCTCTCACCGAGAGATAAATCAGGAAGGCCAACCATAGTGCATGATTGCCCATCAGTGGATGCAACCCAAAGAAAAGGATGTAGAAACTGGCTGCCGATATAAAGGTGGACAGCAACATGCTTCTTGACAAGGTTACACCGACAAAGATACCATCGAAGACGAATGCTGCCATACCGGTAACGGGTATCAGCACAGCCCACCAGAAATATTCGGCTGATGCCCTTACCACCCTCTCGTCACTTGTCAACAGCGACAGGATTTTTTCTCCACCCATTATATATAATAAGGTGAATGCCACCACGACGATACCGCCAAACACAAACACTCGGCGCACCATATCCGTGAAAGCCCCTCGATTGCCGGCACCATAGTACTTGCCGGCAAGAGCCTCCGCCGCATAAGCAAAGCCATCCATAAAGTAAGAGAAGATGGTGAAGAGCGTCATCAGCAAAGTATTCACCGCCAAGACCATCGTACCTTCACGAGATCCTGCTGCGGTAAAGAAGAGATTGACCGACACCAGACAAACGGTACGAAGAAAGATATCACGATTCAAGGAGAAGAATCGTCGCAAGGCTGCCGCATCAAAAAGGCGTTCACGAAAATCGTATTTACACAACCGACAATAATAAATGCGCCATAGCACACTGGCCATGATGAATCCACACCATTGGGCGACAACAGTACCAAGAGCCACACCCTCCACCCTCATCTTACACCCAAAAACCAAGACCAGGGAAACGACGATGTTGATGATATTCTGAGACAACGACACCATCATCGGTATGCGAGTGTTCTGCATCCCGATATACCATCCCGTAAAACCATAAAGCCCCAGCACGGCAGGTGCCCCCCATATACAGACATCGCAATACCTGCGAGCCAACTCCACGACCTCTGACTCCGGCGACATCGCCCACAGCCCACAGCCTATCACTAGTCTTTGAAGGACAAAGAACAGCATTCCGATTCCCACCCCTATTGTCAAGGTACGCACCAAAAGTCTCATCACTTCGTCAAAGTCTCTCCTACCCAACGCCTGGGAGGTCATCCCACTCGTTCCCATTCTCAAGAAGCCGAATAGCCAATAGATGACATTGAAGAGCATGGAGCCTACGGCTATGGCACCGATATAACTGGCATCGCCGACATGACCGACGATGGCGACATCCACCAAACCCAAAAGCGGTACCGTGATATTACTGATTATCGACGGTACCGCTAATGCTAATATTCTTTTATTCATGATTAAATCTTGAATTTCGCCGCTTGCTCCTCTATATAGGCCGCATCGCCGAAATAGTCGATGCGCATAGCCTTGCGAACCTCATCCATGGTCTGTGCAGCTGTCTCACGAGCCACCTCGCTACCCTTCTTCAGGATATTGAACACCTCAGGGATATCCTGTTCAAACTCATGACGGCGCGTACGGATTGGGGATAGCATCTTGTTGATGACGCTATTGAGGAACTTCTTGGTCATACCGTCGCCGATACCACCCTTCACATAGTGCTCCTTCAGCTCATCCAAAGTTTTGTACTCCGGCCAGAATTCAGCAAAGTCTTCTGGTGTAGAAAAGGCTTCCAGATAAGTGAAAACGGCATTGCCCTCCAAGTGTCCAGGCTCGTCCATGCTCATACGTGGCTCACCATTAGACATTTTTTTCACTTTCTTCCAAACAGTCTTCTCGTCATCACTCAGATAGATACAGTTGCCAAGACTCTTACTCATCTTCTCCTTGCCGTCAGTTCCAGGGAGACGACGGCAAACAGCATTTTCTGGAAGCAAAATCTCTGGTTCCACCAATACGGGAGCATAAACCTGATTGAAACGACGCACCAACTCACGAGTCACCTCCAGCATAGGCTCCTGGTCTTCGCCTGCAGGCACTGTGGTAGCCTTGAAAGCGGTGATGTCGGCAGCCTGACTTACAGGATAACAGAAAAAGCCGAGCGGAATGTTGGCCTCGAAGTTACGCATTTTTATTTCCGTCTTCACCGTCGGATTACGCTGCACACGAGATACCGTGATGAGATTCATCAAGTAGGTAGTCAACTCAGCCAACTCGGGAATCATGCTCTGAATATAGAGAGTACACTTCTGGGGATCGAGACCTGCAGAGAGGTAGTCGAGAGCCACCTCGATGATATTCTGCCGAATCTTTTCCGGATTATCTGCGTTATCAGTAAGTGCCTGAACATCGGCCATAAAGACAAACATCTTGTCAAAATCACCAGCATTCTGTAATTCCACTCTTCGCTTCAAACTTCCGATATAATGCCCCAAGTGGAGCTTACCTGTTGGACGGTCGCCCGTCAATATAATCTTTCCCATTTTCTTACAAGTTTATATTTTTGTGTGCAAAGGTACAACAAATTATCGAAAAAAACTCTATAGTAACGTTAAAAAAATAACTAAGGGCGAGCCGCACAATGTGACTCACCCTTGTTTTTATCTTAAGAGCACTTCATTTTTAGAACTCTGCGTTCTTTGGAGTGCGTGGGAATGGAATCACGTCACGGATATTCTGCATACCTGTTACGAAGAGTATCAAGCGCTCGAAACCGAGACCGAAACCAGCATGAGGACATGAGCCATACTTGCGAGTGTCGAGATACCAAGCCATATCCTTCATTGGGATATTACGAGCCTCTATCTCACCCATCAACTTGTCATAGCTCTCCTCACGAACAGACCCACCGATAATCTCGCCTATCTGTGGGAACAACACATCGGTACCCTGCACAGTCTGCCCGCTCTTGCCGCCAAAGCCACTCTCCTCCTCGTCTATCTTCATATAGAAAGCCTTGATAGCCTTAGGATAGTTGGTCATGATAACAGGACGCTTGAAGTGTTCCTCCACCAAGTAACGCTCGTGCTCTGAAGCCAAGTCATCACCCCACTCGCATGGGAACTCAAACTTCTTGCCTTTGTCTATAGCCTCCTGAAGGATACGGATACCCTCGGTATAAGGCAAATGAACGAAGTCGGAACTGAGCACGCCCTGAAGACGCTCAATCAAGCCCTTGTCTATCATTTTATTAAGGAACTCAAGATCCTCCTTGCAGTTATCCAATGCCCAACGGATACAGTACTTGATAAAGTCTTCCTCCAATTCCATCAAGCCATCCATATCCAAGAAAGCAACCTCAGGCTCTACCATCCAGAACTCTGCCAAGTGGCGAGGAGTGTTACTGTTCTCTGCACGGAAAGTCGGACCGAAGGTATAGATAGCACCGAGTGCGGTAGCACCCAGCTCGCCCTCCAACTGACCAGAAACGGTCAAGGAAGTCTGCTTACCGAAGAAATCGTCAGAATAGTCAATCTTACCATCCTCGGTCTTCTTGAGGTTGTAGAGGTTCTTGGTCGTCACCTGGAACATCTGTCCTGCACCCTCGCAGTCACTGGCAGTGATAAGCGGAGTATTGAAATAGAAATATCCATGCTCGTGGAAGTAAGTGTGGATGGCCATCGCCATGTTGTGGCGAATACGCATCACAGCACCAAAGGTATTGGTACGAAGACGGAGATGGGCATACTGACGCATATACTCGAAGCTCTGCCCCTTCTTCTGCATAGGATAGTCGTTGCCACAGAGACCATAAATCTCAATGCTGTCGCACTGAATCTCAACGCTCTGCCCCTTTCCTAGGCTCTTCACCAACGTACCCACCACACTGATGCAAGCACCAGTGGTAATCTGACGGAGCTGGTTCTCATCGACCTTAGACGGATCGACTACTACCTGAATATTATTAATAGTAGAACCATCGTTAAGAGCGATAAAATCGACTGCTTTGCTACTACGATGGGTACGAACCCATCCCTTTACATTCACGACTGAATCATAGTCTGTGCTCTTGAGCGCATCTATGACTTTAGTTCTTTTTAATTTTTCCATTGTTTTTAATAGGTTATAAAAAGGAGACTATACACTAGTCTCCTTTCTTATATCAAATATTTCTTATTCGAAAGCACCCATGCGAAGCATATCCACTTCCTTTTCTGTGAGGAAGCGCCAGTCACCACGACGGAGGTTCTTCTTGGTCAAGCCAGCGAACTGCACACGGTCGAGCTTGGTTACACGATAGCCAAGGCTCTCGAAGATACGCCGAACGATACGATTCTTGCCACTGTGAATCTCGATACCGACCTGTGCCTTGTCACGCTCGTCAGCATACTCTACTGCATCAGCCTTGATTTCGCCATCCTCCAAAGTGATACCCTCACGAATCTGATCCAGGTCATGAGCAGTAATGTTCTTGTCGAGGTGTACATGATATACCTTCTTCTTCAAGAACTTAGGATGAGTCAACTTAGAAGCCAAATCACCATCATTCGTCAAAAGAAGCACACCCGTTGTGTTACGATCGAGACGACCTACAGGATAGATGCGCTCCGGACATACATCTTTCACAAGATCCATGACTGTCTTACGCTGCTGTGGGTCATCGCTAGTTGTCACGTAATCCTTTGGCTTGTTGAGCAATACATAAACCTTCTTCTCCAAAGAGACAGGAGCGTCATGGAACTTCACCTCATCTGTGCGAAGAATCTTGGTACCCAACTCTGTTACTACCTCACCATTGACAGTAACAACACCTGCCTGGATAAACTCATCAGCCTCACGACGAGAGCAAACACCAGCATTGGCAAGGAACTTGTTCAAGCGCAAAGGCTCTGTTGGGTCGAAGTTTTCTTCCTTGTATTCTATACGCTTCTTAAGACTATACTTTGCATTTGGATCATAGTCTGGAGTGTGCTGACGATAGCCACCCTGAGGACGGCCATAACCACCACGATTGTTGCCATAGCCACCACGATTGTTGTAGCCACCTTGCTGAGGGCGACCGTAGCCACCACGGTTGTTGTAGCCCCCCTGCTGAGGGCGACCGTAGCCACCACGGTTGTTGTAGCCACCTTGCTGAGGACGAGCCTGATAGCCGCCCTGCTGACGTGGCTGATATCCACCCTCCTCGTCGCTATTGTTGAAGCGTGGACGATAACCACCTTGTGGACGAGCCTGATAACCGCCACGGTTGTTGTAGCCACCTTGCTGAGGGCGACCGTAGCCACCACGGTTATTGTTGTAACCGCCCTGCCGAGGGCGAGCCTGATAGCCACGTGACTGATAACCACCACGCTGTACATGTTCACCATTAGCACCTTGCAAACCTGCGCCAAAACCTTCTGGACGGAAACCACCCTCACTACTGCCTCTGTCGCTGCTATAAGCACGCTGAGAGTTGATACGTGGGCGCTGTGGGCGTCCTGTGCTGCGATAACTTCTCTGATAACCACCTGCCGGGTTATAACCACCCTCACGGGTGCTCTCATTCTCAGCTGATTGATCCTGAGGTTTGTTTTCGAATTCTGAATCCATGTCTTATTTTTAAATTAAATAGCCTCACGGCTGGGTTAGTAAATATATATTTTATTATAAAACTAAATACCTGTATAGCTGCTTGGCGTGATAGCCATCAATTCCGCCTTCACGCTGTCGGAGACCTCCAATCCCTGAATAAACTCATGGATAGTCTCCTCTGTCATGTGCTTGTTGGTACGAGTCAACGCCTTCAAGGCCTCGTATGGATGGGGGTACGCCTCACGACGCAAGATGGTCTGGATAGCCTCTGCCACCACTGCCCATGTATTATCCAAGTCGGCCTGCAGTTTCTCTTCATGCAAAATCAACTTACGCAAGCCTTTCAAAGTGCTCTGAATGGCAATGACACTATGCCCCAAAGGCACTCCGATGTTACGCAACACCGTACTATCAGTCAAGTCGCGCTGCAAACGGCTTACCGGCAACTTCTGAGCTAAGAACTGTAAGATGGCATTGGCAATGCCTAGATTTCCCTCGCTATTCTCATAGTCGATAGGGTTTACCTTATGTGGCATAGCACTAGAACCAACTTCTCCCGCCTTGATTTTCTGCTTGAAGTACTCCATGGAGATATACATCCAGAAATCACGGTCCAAGTCTATAATAATCGTATTAATACGACGGATAGCATCGAATACTGCCCCCAAATAGTCATAGTTGCTAATTTGGGTGGTATATTGCTCACGCTCCAAGCCAAGTTTCTCGCTGACAAACTTATTGCCGAAAGCTTTCCAGTCAAATTGTGGGTAAGCCACATGATGTGCATTATAATTGCCAGTAGCACCGCCAAACTTAGCTGTCATTTTACAAGCCTTCAAAGAATTTAGTTGTTCGGTAAGACGATATACAAACACCATGATTTCCTTACCCAAACGAGTAGGAGAAGCCGGCTGGCCATGTGTCTTAGCCAGCATAGGCACATCCTTCCACTCATCGGCATATTCCTGCAACTGCGCTATCAACTCCTCCACCTGTGGATAGAACACATTTTCCAAAGCCTCTTTTACAGAAAGAGGGACACTAGTGTTGTTGATGTCTTGCGAAGTAAGACCAAAGTGGATGAATTCCTTATAAGCATCCAAACCTCCAATCTTATCAAATTCTTCCTTGATAAAGTACTCTACCGCCTTCACATCATGGTTAGTCACCTTCTCGATGTCCTTTACACGCTGCGCCTCATTCTCATCAAAATTTCGATAGATGTCACGCAAACGCTCAAAAAGAGCATGATCAAACGATGCCAACTGCGGCAAAGGCAATTCGCACAAAGTAATGAAATACTCGATTTCAACTCTTATACGATAACGAATGAGCGCATACTCAGAGAAATAGCTAGCAAGCGACTCAGTCTTCCCTCTATAACGTCCATCTATAGGCGATATGGCCGTCAACAAATCTAAATTCATAACTAATACGTATTATTATATTTGAATAGGCTGCAAAGGTAACTATTTTATGCGAAATGAGAGAAAAAATAATGATAAATTAGCTTAAAAACAAAAAAAGTCTCACAAAACCTGTGAGACTTCCGTGTGGGCGTTGACGGATTCGAACCGCCGACCCTCTGCTTGTAAGGCAGATGCTCT
>CAVGEN010000065.1:0-29967 GCA_963628185.1 Waltera intestinalis
TGCAAATGGCTTCGCTGCAATGGTTGCCGTTAAGTGTGAAACAGACTTCGTTGCTGCAGGTAAGGAGTTCATCGGCATGACCGAGGAAATCCTCGACGCTGCCATCGCTGCCAAGGCTCAGAACCTTGACGAGGTGAAGAAGTTGGTTCTCGCTTCTGGCAATGACGCGGAGACTGCTGTTAAGCTTCGCTCTGGTGTCACTGGCGAGAAGATGGAGCTTGACGGCTACAACTTCCTTGAGGGTGATAACATCTCAGTTTACGACCACATGGGCAAGCACACATTGTGTACCATGGTTCAGCTCAACGCGAACAACGAGGAGGCTGGCCACAAGGTAGCTATGCAGGTGGCTGCTATGCGCCCTGTAGCTCTCGACGAGTCTTCTGTTTCTGAGGAGACTAAGAAGAAGGAGCTTGAGGTAGCTGTTGCCAAGACCAAGGAAGAGCTTGTAGAGAAGGCTGTCAACGCTGCTTTGAAGAAGGCTGGCATCAACCCAGCTCACGTTGACTCTGAGGATCACATCGAGAGCAACACCAAGAAGGGTTGGTTGACTCCTGAGCAGGCTGAGGAGGCTCGCAACATCAAGAAGACCGTGGGTGAGGAGAAGGCTGCTTCTTTGAACGAGAACATGGTTCAGAACATCGCTAACGGTCGTCTGGCTAAGTTCTTCAAGGAGAACTGCCTCGTTGACCAGGAGTTCCAGTTCGGTGATGGTGACAAGCAGACCGTTGCTCAGTTCCTCGCTTCTCAGAGCAAGGATCTTAAGATCACTGCTTACAAGCGTTTCACACTTGCAGCAGAGTAATCACCGCAGGCATTCGCTTGAAGCGAGACGCTTAATTTGACTTATAGTTAAATTAGAATATCCGGGAGTTACGGAGCCAAGGCTTACATGCTTTGCTTCTAACTCCCTTTTTCTTTTGACATCAGATACTAACGTAGGTTATTCTTTATTAAAATATTGAGGTTATGAAGATTTTCGCCATCGGCATGAACTATGCCGAACACAATAAATCGCTACATGGCACGTTATCTAAACCAGAGCGTCCTGTCATCTTTACCAAGGCGGACTCTGCCTTGCTTAGCAATGGCAAGCCATTCTTTATCCCCGACCATCTCGGAAGAATCGAGTATGAGACGGAACTGGTGGTTCGCATCTGCAAACTGGGCAAGACCATCCCGCAGCGTTTCGCCCACCGCTATTACGACGCTGTGACCGTGGGTATCGACTTCACAGCCCGTGAGATGCAGAAGCAGCTGAGGGAGAAGGGGCAGCCCTGGGAACTCGCCAAGGGATTCGACGGCTCGGCCGTCATCGGGGAATGGGTCGATGTCCAGAAATTCCGCGACATCCAGGCGATTCACTTCCATCTCAATCTCAACGGCGAGAATGTGCAGGAGGGATGCTCCAGCGACATGCTCTACAAGGTGGATGAAATCATCTCCTACATCAGCCAGTACTTTACGCTGAAGACGGGCGACTTGCTCTATACGGGGTGTCCTACAGGCTGCGGACCGGTGCAGATAGACGACCATCTGGAAGGTTACCTGGAAGACCGGAAGGTGTTGGATTTCATGTGTAAGTAATTCTAATAAAAGAACATGAAGGTTTGGAAATATTGTTTGATGGCTCTGCTTCTGTTGTTTGTCCTGCCAATGCAGGCACAGAGGTTTTATAACTTGACTGCGGAGGAGGTCAAGGTGGATTCTGTGTTGCCTCGTTTTGTGTATTCCAAACCTTTGACAGGCAACTATCAGGACTCGGTCTATACGGCGACGGTGAAATATGCCGAGTATGTGGATATGACCGTTGCCGACATCGCCAACTATAACCGCATATCGGGGGCAGCCTTGCCTTCGCAGGTCGCCGTCGATACGCAGGTGTCCCTTTGCCGCAAAAAGGGGACGTTGGTCGTTTCATTCTGTCCGTTGGTGTTCCGAAACAACAAGTACCAGATATTGGTGAGCTTTATGCTCGACGTCAAGGCAAAGCCGGTCGGTCGGTCGGCGATGAAAGCTCGTCTGGCTAGCCGTGCCTCGGCAGGAAATGAAGAATATGCAGCCCATTCCGTCTTGGCAACAGGCAGGTGGGCGAAGATAAGGGTGAGCGAGACAGGCGTGCATCAGTTGACGGAGAATGTCATCCGTCAGGCTGGCTTCTCTAATATAAATAAGGTGAAAATCTATGGCTATGGCGGAAACTTGCAAAACGAAGCCCTTTGCACCTCCGACATCAAGGCGAACGATGACTTGAAGGAAGTGCCCCAATGTATTGTAGGGGGCAAGCACCTTTTCTATGCCAAGGGCCCCGTTAGTTGGAGTAGTGCCACAGCCTCTCGCCGTACTCGCAACCCATACTCCGACTATGGCTATTATTTTATCACCCAGACAGAAGAGGAACCTACGACGGTGGATTCCACGGCTTTCGTCTCTTCCTTCTATCCTTCGTATGACGATTACCATTCAATCTATGAGGTGGATGGATACAGTTGGTACCCCGGCGGAAGAAACTTGTTTGACTCCACCCCCGTACAGGTGGGAGAGACCAAGAAAATAGTTCTGGCAAACACAACGGGAAATGCCAACGGACGCTTGTCGGTGAATGTCACGGCAGGAAGTGCGACAAGTGTCGAAGTCCTTTTCAATGGGGTGAGCCTCGGTGAACTGGCCATATCTTTCAATTCCCAGTATGAGGCAGGTGGAGAAAAGTCTGCCACCTATTCCATTGCCAACTCCCACCAGAGCGGCAAAGATATCGTGGAGATAAAGACCCTGACGGGCGGTCCTGCACGACTCGACTATGTGTCGATGGCATGGCAATCCCCGCGGCCCGTTCCGAGTTTTTCCGCAAAAATGCCGGCGGCGGAATATGTTTACAATATCACCAGCCAAGACCATCATGCAGACGCACTTGCCGACATGGTGATTATCATCCCTACCTCGCAAAAGCTATTGTATCAGGCACAACGGTTGAAGGAATACCATGAGAGTCATGACGGACTGAGGGTGAACCTTGTGCCAGCCGACGAACTATACAACGAATTTTCCAGCGGCACCCCCGACGCAGGGGCTTACCGCCGTTATCTCCGTATGCTTTCCGACAAGGCGGAGACAGAGGCAGATATGCCTAAGTATCTCCTGCTCTTTGGCGACTGTGTGTGGGACAATCGAATGCTGACCTCCGACTGTAAGTCGTTGGGGGCAGACGACTATCTGCTTTGTTATGAGAGCGAGAACTCGTTCAGCCATACCGACTGTTATGTAAGCGACAGTTGGCTGGGCATTCTCTCAGAGGGGGCGGGTGCGAACCCTACTTGCGAGCAGCAAGACGTGGCGGTGGGAAGATTCCCGGTCACGACAGTGGATGAAGCCAAGGTGATGGTGGATAAGACCATCAACTATATGGAGAACAAAAACGCCGGGTCATGGCAGAACACCTTGATGTTCATGGGAGACGATGGCAACGACAACCTCCACATGAGGGATGAGGACGAGGTGGCAACCTACATCTCCGGTCTCTATCCAGACTTTCAGGTCAAGAAGGTGATGTGGGACGCTTATCAGCGTGAAACCTCCTCCATAGGAAATACTTATCCAGAGGCAAGCAAGGTCATCAAGGAGCAACAAACCAACGGCGCCTTGGTCATGGACTATGCAGGGCATGGCAGCGAGATCCAGCTGTCGCACGAGAAAGTGCTGGTGTTGAAGGACTTTACGAGTTTCCACAACACCAATCTGCCCTTGTGGGTGACTGCGGCTTGCGATGTGATGCCTTTTGACGGAGTTACCTCCACAATAGGAGAGGCGGCGGTGCTCAATCAGAATGGTGGTGCCGTGGCTTTCTATGGCACGACCCGTACCGTGTATGCTTACCGCAATAAATATATGAACCGCGCATTCCTCCGTAGGGTGTTGAGCGTGGTGGATGGCAAACCCCTGACGGTGGGAGAGGCTCACCGACAGGCGCAGAACGACTTGGTGGTAGGATATAAATTACCATCGGGCGTAACGGAGAGCGACCAGTCTGCCAACCGTCTGCAGTATTCCCTTCTGGGCGACCCTGCCATGCCGCTCAACGTGCCAACCATGAAGGTGGTGGTGGATTCCATCAATGGCATCTCCACGACGAGCATGACGGAGACCGCTACCCTGAAGGCAGGGATGGTGGCGAGGATAGACGGCCATATAGAGGGCAGCCGTGACTTCGACGGAGTGGTGACGGCAACCGTAAGAGACTCGAAAGAACTGATAACGTGCCGTCAGAACGATGGCACGGAGACGGCTTTCACCTATTACGACCGCACGAAGACCTTGTATAATGGTTCCGACAGTGTGGTGGCAGGAAAGTTCTCCTTCCGTTTTGCGATACCCAAGGATCTGAATTATACCAACGAGAGCGGACTCGTCAACCTCTATGCCGTCAACACTGCCAAAACGCTACGTGCCCAAGGTTCGAGCGAGGCTTTCAAGGTGGGTGGCAGTGCCTTGGAGAAAAACGACTCCATCGGACCTTCCATCTATTGCTATCTCAATTCACCGTCGTTTGTGGATGGAGGCAATGTAAATCCTACCCCTTATTTCGTGGCGGAGGTAAGGGACAAGGATGGAATCAATGCTGCGGGCACAGGTATCGGGCATGACCTGCAGTTGATTATCGACGGCGATGCCTCGAAGACATACAACTTGAACAACAACTTCGCATACGATTTCGGAACCTATACGAGCGGCTCCACCTATTATAGCATTCCCGAGCTGGAGGCTGGGGCGCATAAGTTGCAGTTCCGTGCCTGGGACATCCTGAACAATAGTTCGACGGCGACCTTGACCTTCAATGTCGTCAAGAGTTTGAAGCCGTCGTTCAGTATGGGTGTGACCGAGAACCCAGCCAAGAACTCCACCACCTTCATCATCAACCATGACAGGACGGCGAGCCAGTTGGATGTCATCATAGAGGTATATGACACGTCGGGCAGGATGCTCTGGAACCATGCCGAGTCGGGAGTGTCGGCAGCCGGCACTTACACCGTCAAGTGGGATCTTTCCACAGGCAGCGGAACGCTGCGCACTGGCCTTTATCTCTATCGAGTGAAAGTGTCGTCGGACGGCAGCGCCTACGAGGCAAAGACCAAGAAGTTAATCGTAATCAATAACAACTAGATATATTTTAATCAAGAGCAACAAGAAATGAAGATAAACAACAAGATGGTAAAGATATGGATGGCGTGCCTGTTGACCTTTGTGTCGATGGCGGTGGATGCCCAGGAGAAGAAAGACCTCTTCAATCCGGTGAGCTATGCGGTGATTTCACAAACCATCGCCCCTGACGCAAGAGGAGGTGGATTGGGAGATGTAGGCGCAGCCACCGACCCCGATGTCAATTCCCAGTATTGGAATCCAGCCAAATACCCCTTTAATATCTCCAGAGCTGGTGTGTCGCTCAACTTCACGCCGTGGTTGCGCTCCATCGTCAACGACATGAACCTTTCTTACTTGACGGGTTATTATCGTATTGGAGATTATAGTGCCGTGTCGGCTTCCTTGCGTTATTTCAACTTGGGTGAGGTCTATATGGATGATAGTGCGAATGCGATGACCATCAATCCCTACGAGATGTCGTTTGATGTCGCTTACTCCTTGATGCTGAGCGAGAAGTTCTCCCTGGCGGCGGCGATTCGGTGGATTTATTCCGACATGCGGTTTGACCAAACGGAGGATAACTCCCCTGCTTCGGCATTTGCCGCAGATATAGCCGCTTATTACCAGAACTATGTCAATCTCGGACAACGTGAGTGCCAGTTGGGCATTGGTTTGGACATTTCCAACATCGGTAGCAAGATAACCTTTAGCGGACAAGAGTACAGTCAATTCTTGCCTGCCAACTTGCGTCTTGGTGCTTCCTTGATGATACCTCTGGACGAGTATAACAAGTTGACCATAGCCGCTGACGCCAGCAAATATCTGGTACCTACGATACCCCAGCAGGAAGACGGCGAGGACAATGCCGACTATGAGGACCGTGTGCATAAGCAGTATAACGACGTATCTTCCATCAGCGGTATCTTCAAGAGCTTCAGCGATGCGCCGGGCGGATTCAAGGAAGAGTTGGAGGAAATCAACTATGGCATAGGTGCGGAATATGTCTATAACGACCAGTTCTCGCTGCGTGCAGGTTATCATCATGAGAGCGCTAACAAGGGTAATCGCAAGTATTTCACGGTAGGTGGCGGCTTCAGGATGAACGTCTTCTCCCTGGATGCCGCTTACGTGGTGGCGACGGCGAAGAGCAATCCTTTGGACCAGACCTTGCGCTTCACCCTGTCTTTTGATATGGATGGAATCAAAGATTTGTTGAAAAGAAGATAGTTTTATGGGTATAGAGTTATGAACATACGAGTAGGATTTGGATATGATGTCCACAAGTTGGTCGCTGGGCGCGGCTTGTGGCTGGGAGGAATCAAGATAGATTATGAGTTGGGCTTGTTGGGGCATAGCGATGCCGATGTGTTGATACATGCCATTTGCGACGCCCTCCTCGGGGCTGCCAATATGCGTGACATCGGGTATCATTTCCCTGATACTGCAGCGGAGACCCTGAATGTCGATTCCAAGATATTGCTTAGGAAGACCATCGACTTGATAGCCACTAAGGGTTATGTGCTAGGCAATGTGGATGCCACGATATGTGCGGAACGTCCGAAGTTGAATCCCCATGTGCCAGCCATGAAGTCTTGTCTGGCAAAGGTGATGGGCACAGACGAGGAGAATATCTCCATCAAGGCGACGACCACCGAGAAGCTGGGCTTTACGGGAAGGATGGAAGGAATATCGGCATACGCTACCGTGCTGATAGAAAAGGTCGGGTAATATTCCCTTCCGTTATGATAGACTAAGATATATGTGATTATGCGGAAAGGAAAAAAAGTATGTTTTTGTAAACAGATACGGCACTGCTAGTTTTGACTATTCAAGGCTAGCAGTGTTGTGTATATGTGCTTTGAATCGCTCGTTTTGTAATACGTTGTCTATAAATATGTTATGCGTTGCTTGCTCAGTAATTGTGTATTTTTAGTGTATTATTTTTGATGGATTTTTCTCTCTTTTTCTGTTTCTTTTTCTAATTTTGCAGCCAAATTAAAAACTTAAAGATATGAACAACAAAAAAGCAATTATTACATTAGTTACATTATTGTGGCTACCTTGTTCACTGTTCGGTCTGCAATTCGACCATAGTGAGGAAGCAATTATGGGGGGGCAGTATGAAACTCCAACTGATTGGTTTGGACCCATACGTCGTTCCCCGACTCCTATCAAGTTCACACAAGAAGGACATCGGCTTGTCTTTGCTTCATCTTATGTTGGGGCAGTCGTAGAAGTATGTGATGGTGAAACCTTCTTATATGCAGGGGCGATAGGAGAAGATGGAAGCGTCTTGATTCCTGAAAGTATAGAAGGCGAGGTGGAATTGATAGTAACGAAAGATGGAAAGACCTATCATACAATGATAGAATTGTAGAGTCTTGTCTAAAAACAAATTTGATAGCATGAAAGAAAAGAGTAAACGTATCCTAGTAACAGGTGGAGCCGGCTTTGTCGGCTCCAACCTCTGCGAGCGTCTTCTGCGAGAAGGCCATCGGGTGGTGTTTTTTTTCTGTTTTTTCTTGTAAGTTGTTACAAGAAAAAACATAGAAGAATGATGGCTGAATTGGTTAAGGAAAATGATAGATATATCATGTTGCTAAGAAAATTGGAAGATGCTAATGAGGAGTTAGGTATCTTATGCGAAAACTCTGATGTTTTGATTGAGAAGAAACAAAAAGAGATAGCTTCATTGGAGGCTGTTTTGCAAGAATACAAGGGCAAGTTTGACCAGTTAGACCTTATGGATAAGAAAAAAACTTTCATGACGAGTGGGGTGGTGCAAGCTTTTCGGGAAATGGCTGTTCCGAAGAAAAATGGTCGCCTTCCTAGAGTGGATGATTGGAAGGATTTGTATATGTGTCTTCAGCAAAATCTTACCGGTGTCTATGAAAAGATAAATAGCAACAAGTTGAGTATGCAAGAAATTCAAGTGTGTGTGCTAACTTTTATAGGAATGAATAACTCAGAAGTTGCCATTCTTCTTGGTGTGGCATCTAATGTTGTATGTAATGCAAAGAAAAGGGCAAACCAAAAGATATTTGGTGGCCATTCGGCTTCTTCTTTGTATGAGAACTTGATAATTTGTGTAGGACAAGTCTGGCAAGGTGACAGAAAGAAAGCTTAATGAGCGTTAATTGATTCTTAAAATCTGTTGTGCTCGAACACATTTGGTTGATGTATATCAAAAAAACGCAAAAATACTGCATTTTCTTTCTAAAATGTTTGGAAGGTAACGAAAATCGTCGTACCTTTGCATTGTCAAAAGGTTAATAGATTGTTTAGGTTAGTAGTAATAGATTTAGGTTTTTAGTTATTAGGTTTTAAGGTAGATTGTTTAACAGATAACAAAGGGGATCGTGAGATTACCTTTGGATTAGAAAAATTTTAAGTTAAACATATTGTATGCCGCAGCTCGCTGAGAGTTGCGGCATATTTTTTATATGTACTGCGAAAAAGTTGTCCTTTCTCTTTGTATTTTGCTTTATTTCCATTATCTTTGCACGAAAGTAAAGGAATATCACAATGAGAGTACTCATAGTAAATACTAGTGAGAAGACGGGGGGAGCCGCTGTGGCTGCCAACCGCTTGATGGATGCCCTTAACAACAATGGCGTTAAGGCGAAGATGTTGGTGCGTGACAAGGTGACTGATGACATCACGGTGGTGGGGCTTCCCCATTCCCCCCTGTTGCAGTGGCATTTTTTGTGGGAGCGGTGGTGTGCCTTCTGGCATCTCCATTTTTCCAAGACCCATCTTTGGGAGATTGACATGGCTTGTGCTGGCAGCGACATCACCAAGTTGCGTGAGTTTCAGGAGGCTGACATCATCCATCTTTCTTGGATCAACCAAGGGATGCTTTCGTTGAAAAGTATTCGGAAGATAGTGAAAAGCGGCAAACCTATCGTATGGACGATGCACGACCTTTGGCCGGCTACGGGCATCTGTCATTATGCCCGTGGTTGCAATCGCTATGCTTCCTCTTGTGGAAATTGTCCGCTGCTTCCTCATAAGGGTGGCAAGTGCGATATATCCTACAAGGTGTTTCGCCGCAAGAAGAATCTCTTTCACAATAGCGGCATCTATTTTGTGACTTGCAGCAAATGGCTTGAAAAACAAGCCAAGAAGAGTGCCCTTTTCACAGGATTGCATGTTACAAATATTCCTAATCCTATCGACACACGAGTGTTCTGCCCCCACGACCAGGTGGAGGCTCGCCATCATGCAGGACTTCCTGCTGATAAGCGAATCATCCTCTTTGTTTCGCAAAAAGTGACGGACGGTCGTAAGGGGGTGAACTTTTTTGTCGATGCCGTCGAGAAAATGGTGACTCTCCATCCTGAGATGAGGGAGAATACGGCGATAGCCATCTTGGGAGGACATTCTGAGGAGGTGGCAAGTCGGTTGGCATTGCCAGCTTTCTCTTTGGGCTATGTCAGTGATGAGAGAACTATCGTGAGTGTATATAATTCCGTGGATGCCTTTGTGTTGCCTTCCTTGGAAGACAATCTGCCCAACACCATCATGGAGGCGATGGCATGTGGCGTGCCAAGTGTGGGTTTCAAGGTGGGGGGCATACCAGAGATGATAGACCACCAGAAGAATGGTTATGTTGCCAATTATCGTGATACCGAGGATTTGGCTGCGGGCATGTACTGGGTGTTGGAGGAGGCGGACCGTGAAGCACTGAAGGTTGCTTGTCTGCGGAAGGTGTCACACACCTACTCTCAACATGCTGTAGCAATGGAATATATAGAGGTATATAACCAGGCGATGGCTTACAAGAATTATCGCTTATAATTTATCCTAGAGAAGAACATTATGATAAAATTTTCAGTTATCACCTGTACCTTTAATGCGGAGAATGTGTTGCAGCGTACCCTTGACTCTGTGATGAAGCAAACGTATTGCAACATCGAGCATCTTGTCATTGATGGTGTGTCGAAAGACAAAACCTTGGCTATGGTCAAGGCGTATCAACATAAGAACGAGGTGGGGGAGAGTGCGCATGACATCGTCCTGTTCTCGGAACCTGACAAGGGACTTTATGATGCCATGAACAAGGGGATCGACCGTGCTACGGGGGATTATCTTATCTTCTTGAATGCAGGTGATGTCTTTCCTTCTGCAGATACCTTGGAGTTTGTTGAGGGTTGTGTGGGGGAAGGTGAGCAACTGCCTGGCGTGCTCTATGGCGACACCGATATTGTCAATATGGACGGTCGGTTCTTGCGTCATCGGCGGTTGTCGCCTCCTGCTAAACTGACTTGGCGTTCCTTTATGTGGGGTATGTTGGTGTGCCATCAGTCTTTCTATGCCCGCATCGACATAGCCAGGGATATTCATTATAACTTGGATTACCGCTATTCTGCAGATGTCGATTGGTGCATCCGCATCATGCGGGAGTCGAAGAAACGAAAGTTGTCTTTGCGCAATGTGAATGCCGTGGTCACCAACTTCTTGGACGGCGGCATGACCACACAGAACCATCAGGCTTCCTTAAAGGAGCGTTTTCGGGTGATGCGCAGCCATTATGGCCTGTTGACAACCCTCTTCGTACATGCTTGGTTTGTGGTGAGGAGTGTGTTCAAGAAATGATAAAACCACAATGAAATCTTCGTTCCAAACTACGGAACGGAGATTTCTTCTAGGATTTCACTCAATTCTTCCAGGATTTCTTGCAAATATCGTTGGGTTGTGTCGGAATCTAATTCGGCAATGTGCTCGGGACTCAAGGCTTTGATGGCTTCAACGCTCTGCATTTGAATCATCGAGGCAATGGGAAGGAGTTTGTGGGCAATCTTGGTGATGTTGGTTGGGTTGGGGGATTCCTTCAACTCCTTTTCTATCCCTTGGCAATATCCTTCCAATTCATTTTTTACAGTCTTGAGTATTTCCGCTTCCGATTCCTTGTCGCCTTCTGCAAAGGTTAGAAGGGGTTGGAAACGTTGCCTCTTATCTGTAACAAGAGGCTTTTGGGGGTCTCTTTTCTCTATGATACGATAGTCTTTCTTTTTAATTCCAAGCAATTCAGCTAAACTTTCCATACGGAAAGGCTTGAAGAGACAATCGTCAAATCCTGCTTGCAGTAGCTCTTCCTTGATGCTGGCGTCATGGGCGGTCATGGCAATGACCATCATGTCGTGATGGTTGATGTGCTTAATCATTTGCATACCGCTCATCTCTGGCATCTCGATGTCCATCATCATGAGAGTGGGATGCTCGTTGTGGAGAACCGTGAGGGCTTCGCTGACATGATTGCAAGCGAATACTTGCCAAGACTTGCCAACGAGGCGGCGCAACATCTCTTGGAGAAGTTGCAACTGGAGCTTGTCGTCATCAAGAATAAGAATCTTTTGGTTGACTTCGGTCTCTGTATTTGTCTCAATCTTATTGCTTTCTTTCGTCTTGGTCGATTCCGTTGCGTTTTCTTCTGTTACTAATGTTAAGGGGATGCTGACGGTAAAGGTTGAGCCTTTGCCGACTTCTGAGTGAAGATGGATTTCGCCGCCAAGAAGTGCTACCAACTCATGGGTAATGGATAATCCCAAGCCTGTGCCCTCGATGCCTTGGGCACTCTTTAGGCGAGTGAAGGCTTGGAAAACCTTCTTGGTTTCCTCGGTTGTCATTCCTTTTCCTGTGTCTTTGACAGCAAATGTAAGCAGATAGATGTCCTTGTCGCTTGCCGTGTAAGTCTTTTTCAAGGCTACTATGGAGGCGGTGACATGGATGCTGCCCTTTTCTGTATATTTGATGGCGTTGCTAATCAGGTTGTCCAATATCTGTCGAATGCGGAAGGCATCGGCTTTATAAGTGGTATCTTCTGTACTGGAAAATTCTGTGTGATAGGATGAGGTCAGTTGCAGCCCTTTCTGCTCTGCCTGTAGACGCAATCCTTCCACGCTCTGTTTCACCAATTGAATAGGAGGGAAAGACACGGAATGTATTTCCATCAGACCGTTTTCCAGTTGATGGTAGTCGAGCAGGGAGGCAACCAACTTGGATAGGTGGTCGGCTGCACTTTTGATGTTGGCAAGGCAGGAGAGGCCTCGCTTGTCCTTGACATCATCTTTCATCAAATCGATGAATCCAGAGATGGATGCAGCGGGTGCCTTGATGTCATGAGTGATGGTGAGGAGAAGCCGTTCACGTTGGTTCATGATGCGTTGTATCTCCTCGTTCGCCTCTTCCAGGTTTTCGCGGTAGATACGTTCTTTGTGGGAGTCTCGGTAGATATACCAGAGCAGGATGACGGCGGCAAGGATGGCGACAACGGCAAGTAATCCAATCTGCCAAAGCAAGTGCTCGCGGGCCTCCATAGCCTTGTTGATGGCTTGTTGCATGGAGTCTCGTTCTCTTTGGTGGACATCGTTGAGTTGTTGGGCGGAACGAAGGGCGAGTTGTGCGTTCACCATCTGCAGATTCTCCATCTCCTTGGAGACGGCTTGCGAATGATGCTTGGAGTCTTTCTTTTCCTTTTTCTCGATTTGCTCCAGAATGTCGGCGACGTTCTCTGCCACGTTGACCGGTGAGGTGATGGAGTCGATGACGGCTTGGTTGCTGTCTTGTTTCACGCAGAGTGTCTCGGCATGTTCTTTCTTGAAGGCATCTGCGAGGCGGCGGAAGAATCCCTTTCGTGTCTTTAACACCTCCACGGTGGTGCTCTTGGCATTGTGGGTTTGGGCGGTCTTGGGATGGACAACGATGGAGTCCTTTCCATTGTTGAGGCTTTTCACCTTCTCGTGCAGATAGTTTTGGCTTCCCTTTCCTGCCATGGCGTCGGAAAGTTGCTTTAAGTTGACTTGCTCTTCCTTGAGCAAGCTAGACATGGTGCTGTCGGTGGCATCTCGCTTCTGTATATATTCACGCGATGCTTGATTGATGGATAGGATGGACTGCGTGTTGCTATACACGAGGCTTATCGCCAGAACCAACACGAGGGCGACGGCACCATATCCCATGGCTACTTTCAGAGGTATGTTTGTCTTTTGCATTTCATGCACTTAATGGTTTGTTTTGCAAAGGTACGATTACTTGTTGAGAATAACAAACATTTGGGGGGCAAATGGAGACGTAGGAAGTGTTAAACTAGTTCAATTCGGAGATTTTTCTGTCTTCCTTTTTTCTCGTTTGCGAATATTTTGTTACTTTTGCAGAAACATTTCGACCTGTCGTCTTAGGAAAAATGCTAGAGGGCTGGTGCGAATCAAGAACAAGTAAAACATTAGCAATCAAGATTTATAACAACAATGAAAGTCGGTTTATTCGTTCCTTGTTATGTTGATGCCCTCTATCCTGAGGCGGGAGTGGCTACATACAAGTTGCTTAAACATTACGGACTGGATGTAGGGTATCCTGAGAAACAAACTTGTTGTGGTCAGCCGATGGCAAACGCTGGCTTTCAGGACAAGTCGGAGAAAGTAATCGAGACTTTCGACGAACTCTTCAAGGATTATGACTATATCGTGGCTCCCTCAGCCTCATGCGCAGCTTACGTAAAGGTGTATTATCCTAAAATTTTGCAGGGCAAGCATGCGTGTGCCTCCTCTCATAAAATCATGGACATCGTGGAGTTCCTGCATGATGTGCTGGAGGTGAAGGAGGTGCCAGGCAAGTTCCGTCATGTGGTGAGTGTCCACAACAGTTGTCACGGCGTAAGAGAACTCGGCTTGTCTTCGCCTTCAGAGCGCAACATCAAGCCATTCAATAAAATCATCGATTTGTTGCAGATGGTAGAGGGCATCACCATCCATGAACCTGATCGCAAGGACGAGTGCTGCGGATTCGGCGGAATGTTCTCCATCGAGGAACCTGCTGTATCTACTCGCATGGGGGAAGACAAGATCAAGCGGCATATCGCTACAGGTGCCGAGTTTGTGACGGGACCCGACTCTTCTTGCTTGATGCACATGGCAGGTATCGCCAAGAAGGAGAAACTGCCCATTCGGTTTATTCATGTTGTTCAAATTTTAGCTGCAGGACTATGAGTACAGAACATTCCAAGAGAGCCGCTGTCTTCAACAAGGATGTGGAGAAGACAACCTGGCACGACAATACTTTCTGGTCGGTGCGCCAGAAAAGAGATGCGATGGCACATCAACTTCCAGAGTGGGAAGACTTGCGTGAGCACGCTTCTGAAATTAAAATGCACACCATCACCCATCTTGCCGACTATCTCGACTTGTTTTCCAAGAATTTGGAGAGCCGTGGCGTAAAGGTTCACTGGGCGAGGGATGCGCAGGAGTTCAACGAGATAGTGCTCGACATCTTGCAGAGCCACAACGTGAAGAAGATGGTGAAGTCGAAGTCGATGCTCACCGAGGAGTGCGAGATGAATCCTTATTTGGAAAAGCATGGCATCGACGTGGTGGAGACTGACTTGGGGGAGCGTATCATCCAACTCTTAGGCCAGAAGCCCAGCCATATCGTGATGCCTGCCATTCACTTGAAACGTGAGGAGGTGGGCAGGATGTTTGAGGAGAAGGGTATCTCCAAAGAGATTGGTAACTACGACCCTACTTACTTGACTCGCTGTGCCCGTTATCACTTGCGCAACCAGTTTATGGAGGCTGGGGCTGGTATGACGGGCTGCAACTTCGGTGTGGCTGCCACGGGCGATTGTGTGGTTTGTACCAACGAGGGCAATGCCGATATGAGCACTTCCATGCCAAAACTTCATATCGTGGCGATGGGTATAGAAAAACTCGTGCCCGACTACAATTCTTTGGCTGTGTTCCAGCGTTTGCTTTGCCGTTGTGGAACAGGTCAGCCTACCACTACCTTTACATCTCATTTCCGTCAGGCTCGTCCGGGTGCCGAGATGCACGTGGTGTTGGTGGATAATGGCAGGAGCGATATTCTTGCGGATAAGGATCACTGGCAAACCTTGAAGTGTATGCGATGTGGAGCTTGCATGAACACCTGTCCGGTATATCGCCGTTCGGGTGGATATAGTTATACCTATTTCATCCCTGGCCCTATCGGTGTCAACCTCGGCATGTTGAAGAACCCGCAGAAATACAGCGATAACGTTTCGGCTTGTACGCTCTGCTTGTCATGTGATAATGTATGTCCTTCCAAGGTGGGACCAGGCTCGCAGATATATGTTTGGCGACAGAGTTTGGAGAAGTTGGGCAAGGCAGACCCAGTGAAGAAGGCGATGTCGAATGGCATGAAGTTCCTCTTCGACCGTCCTGCTCTCTACACCATGGCCTTGAAGTTCGCGCCGATCGCCAACCTCGTGCCAGAGACTATGGCTGGTATGGGTGGACTCAACGCTTGGGCTTTTGGTCATGCCATGCCAGAGTTTGCCAAGAAATCGTTTCATCAATTATGGAAGGAAGGAAAAGTGAAGAATCCAATTGTAGAAGAGTACAATGAAGAAAGAAGATTTGCTGAATAAATTGCGTAAGAATACGCATGTTCAATATGATATGCCAGAGATGGAGATAGATGCCATCCACTATGAGGATTCCCTGCAACAGTTTGTCGAGATGACTCAATCGGTGGGTGCCCGTATCATTGCTGATGCCCCTAAGGAGAGTAATCTCAATGACTTGGTGCGTCTTGCTTATCCTGACGCAGAAGTCTTTGCGAGTAATATGCCGGAGATAAACGTTGAGATGCTGAAAGCGAATGCTTGTGGTGAATGTGACCCGGAGAAAGTGGAACTTCGTAATCCTGATACCGTGGCTGAAGCCAGCGACCTGAATGGTGTGGAGGTTGGCATTGTCCGTGGACCGGTGGGTGTCGCCGAGAATGGTTGCATCTGGATTCCTCAGGTCATGAAGGAGAAGGCGATGCTTTTTATCTCCGAGTATCTCGTGATATTCTTGGATAAGAAAAACATCGTTGACAACATGCACCAGGCATACGAGCGTTTGGCGATGCACCCTTTATACAACTTCGGTACGTTTGTCAGTGGCCCCAGCAAGACTGCCGACATCGAGCAGGCTCTTGTCATGGGAGCGCAAGCTGCAAGAGGAGTGACAGTGGTATTGATAGATGAATAAGGGAGCTTTTTATAGCTCCCATTCATAGGTGTCATAGACAACGCCTCTGCCGCCGAATCCTTCCTTTTGATAGATGAGCGAGGTGTTGAGTACCTTTCCGCCGTCTTCATTGGAAGTGCCGAAGTCGAAGAATTGGCAGTCTCTGTATTCTTCTTTTAGCAGCTTGCGGAAGATGGCATCGATGGCATGGTTATGTTTCCCTTGTGGGGTGGCGGAGATGTATTGGGCGTGTACCACTTGCGGTGTCAGATACAGCAAGGTGCCACCCAATACATCTTCTTCTTGTTTGGCGACGTAGAGTCGTATCTGTTTGGGAAATCTCGACTTGAGAAGCAGGATTTCCTCTAGGGAATGTACGGGCTTAGCTTGGTAGGTAAGCATCAGGTTGTCTTCCAGAATTTGCCAAAAGGTCGGGAAGTCTTGGCTTTCCTCTATGGTTATGCCGTTGGTCGCTGCCTTGTTGGCTCCATAGTGGCGGTCTCGTCTCCATTTCAAGGAATGGTTCATGTCGATGACGGAGGCGATGTTGCGCACGGCGATGTGGGCATGGCATTCCTTGACGATAGCATAGAGGTCTTCCTCGGCGGGTATCTGGTGATAAATCCAGGGGATGTCCTTGTAGATGACCTTTTGGAAACCTGCTGATTTCAGATAGGCATTGATGGCGATGAATACTTGGCAGATATCTTCGGTTGTTGCCTTGGAGGTGGTCAACAGCCCGGCGTAAGTGAGTCCTTGATGGGAGTAGAGCGTATGGTCTCGCTCGTTGGCGGGGAGCAAGGCATAGAGCTTGCCCTGTCTGTAGATGAGAAGCGAATGGTCTGCAAAGCGGTCGCTATGATAGTCCATATAGGAACGGTCGAGTAGGAATGTGCCCTGTTTGGATGTTTTTACAAACTGGTTCCACACCTCTTTGTCCTTGTCTCCGTCGTATCTTTTGATGTCAAATGCCATTGTTCTCCTTTGCGTATTTAATGAAATCTTCGTACTCATAGATATAGTCTTCGGCATCATAGAGTTCTGATGCCAAGACAAGGCAAACGGAACCTGCCGTGAAATCTTGTAGGGTGCGCCAGATACCAATGTTGACCAACAATCCTTGGTCTGGACGGTTCAGCAGGTAAGTTTCTCTCTTGTTTCCGTCATCGAGTGTCACTGTGAAAGAACCGTTGGCGGCGATGATGACTTCTAGGCACTCTTTATGGGCATGGCCTCCCCGGGCTGCACCTGCCGGGATGTCGTAAGTCCAATAAGTGCGCTTGATGTCAAAGGGTACACCGACGAGGGAATCTACACGAGTGAAGATTCCGCCGTCGGTTTCTTGCCGGGACAAATCAATGATTTTTCCTATTTCCTTCATTTCTTCATGTAAGGGTCTGTGCCCAATAC
The DNA here is from genome assembly GCA_963628185.1 of Waltera intestinalis. Lineage (GTDB taxonomy): Bacteria > Bacteroidota > Bacteroidia > Bacteroidales > Bacteroidaceae > Prevotella. The sequence goes on from CAVGEN010000065.1 coordinate 17,538, forward strand.
CGTCTTTGCCAATCTCTTGGCTTTGTCTCTCAACTCATTCATGTCCTCGCCTTTCTCGCCATAGCAGAGTACCACGCCCATTCGTCTTCCCACATGTGCCTCGGGCTTGCCGAAGATGCGGATGCGGGTGTGGTCTTCCTGGAGTGCGTCGAGGAAGTTGTAGTTCAATGGTTGGGTGCTTTCCTCTGGGGAGAGAATGACGGCGGAGCAACCGATGTGCTCCAAGTGGATGCCAGCGATAGGCAAGCCCATCACGGCACGGAAGTGAAGTTCGAATTCGCTGAGGTTGGTGGTGTGGCCTAAGGTCACCATACCTGTATCGTGTGGCCGAGGACTCAACTCGGAGAAAATCACCTCGCCTTGCTTGCTTAGGAAGAACTCGACTCCCCAAAGACCTGCACCAGTCAAAGCCTTGGTTACTTCGCCGGCGATATGCTCGGCTTTCTTCAAGGCATCCTCGGGCAACTGGAATGGTTGCCAACTTTCACGATAGTCGCCGCCTTTCTGCACGTGTCCGATAGGAGGGCAGAAGAGGGTAGGACCGTCCTTTTGGGTAACGGTGAGGAGCGTGAACTCTGAGTCGAAGGCGATAAACTCCTCGATGATGACTTCCTTCACGTCGCCACGGCCTTCTTCCATAGCCTCCTTGTAAGCTTCCACCAACTCGTCGTCGTTGTGGACATAGCTCTGTCCATGACCACTGGAACTCATCAATGGTTTGACCACACATGGAAAACCAATCTCGTCGGCAGCGTTCTTGAACTCCTCGAAAGTCTTGGCGTAGAAATATTTGGCAGTGCGCAATCCCAGTTCCTTGGCAGCAAGGTCACGGATGGCACGGCGGTTCATGGTATAGTTGACGGCACGGGCGGAAGGTACCACCTGAATACCTTCCTTCTCGAAATCGAAGAGACGTTCCGTGCGGATAGCTTCTATCTCAGGTACGATGATGTCGGGGCGGTGCTTCTCTACCACGGCAGTCAGGGCATCGCCATCGAGCATGGAGAACACTTCACGTTCATCGGCAACTTGCATGGCTGGTGCGTTGTCATACTTATCGCAAGCTATCACGTATTGACCTGCACGCTTGGCTGCGATGGTAAATTCCTTGCCCAGTTCGCCTGAGCCTAAAAGCATAATCTTCTTCATTTCGATTCGTGTTTAATGTTGAAACTTCTTTCTGATGAATTCTGCGATAAATTTCTCAGTTTCTTCCAGTCCGAGGAGGCTGCTGTTGACGCAGAGGTCGTAGCTCTCGCTGTGTCCCCATTGCTTGCCAGTATAGTAGTTGTAATAGGAAGCTCGTTCGCTCTCATGGCTAGAGATGAATTTGCGTGCGGTGGCACGGTCGATGTTCTTACGTTTGCAGACAGCCTTGATGCGGTCGTCGATGTTGGCGGTGATAAAGACGTTGAAGACATTCTTGTAGTCACGGAGCACGTAGTCGGCGGTGCGACCTACAAACACGCAGCCGCCTTCCTCGGCCGCTTTCTTGATGGCGTCGCTCTGGAACTTATAGAGACCTTCTTGTGAAAAGTCGTTGTGGTAAAAATTGTTGTCGCTCAAGAACGGCAAGTGAGTATGGAAGAGAGACTTGAAGAATCCCTTCTGCTCATCGTTCTGCTCGAAGAACTTTTCGGAGAATCCGCTCTCCTTGGCAGCGAGGTTGAGAAGCTCACGGTCGTAGCACTTACAGCCAAAGTCCTTGGCTAGCATCTCGGCAATGATATGGCCGCCGCTACCAATCTGTCGGCCTACGTTTATGATAATCTTTTCCATAATGTACAGTTTTAATGTATGATGAATAATTAAGCAAGAGATTCTTCACTCTTTACGCTTCGTTCTTCATTTTCCCGATGGTGCTTCTTCAGTTTGTTCATGTACCATGTCATGATGACGGCAGCGATGACTGCTGCTGCAAGGTCGGACAGAGGCATACAGTACCAAACACCATCAATGCCCCACCAGATAGGCAGCAAGGCGAGGAGTGGCAACAAGATGAGCATCTGTCTTGACAAAGAGAGGAAAATGCTGATTTTCACCTTGCCGATGCACTGGAAGAAGTTGGTGACCACCATCTGAAAACCGATGATAGGGTAGAAGAGCATCACTATCTTGATGGCTCTGATGGACATCTCTATCAGCGTCTTGTCAGAGGTAAACATCCTTGCGCAATAGTATGGCAGGAACATGGCTATCAGCCACCCTGTTACCATGAGGACGGTGGCGGCGATGATGGCGAGGTAGAGCACTCGCATCAGACGGTCGTATTTTTGGGCGCCATAGTTGTAGCCGGCGATAGGTTGCATGCCCTGGTTGATGCCAATGACAAACATGATGAATACCATGGCGATGCCGTTGGCGATGCCATAGGCTCCCACGGAGAGGTCGCCGCCGAAGCGCACAAACTGGTTGTTCATGAAGATGACGATGATGCAGGCGCATACGTTCATCAAGAAAGGAGAGATGCCGATGGCGATGATGTGCTCCACGAGTTTTTTGTTCAACTTGTAGATGCCACGCTTGAAGTGCAGCAGTTCGTTCTTGTTGCAGAAAAGTTTCATCTGCCAGCAGAGTGCTAACAACTGGGAAAGGATGGTGGCTATCGCCGCTCCCTTGATCCCCCATCCGAAGCCGATGATAAAGAGGGCGTCGAGCAGGATGTTCATCACCACCGTGAATATCGTGGCATACATGGCCTGCTTGGGTTTGCTCGCCGCTCGCAAGAGGGCGTTCATACCAAAGTACATATGGCTGATGACGTTGCCCAGCAAGATGATGACCATATATTCATGGGCGTAAGGCAGGGTCTGGTCGCTTGCGCCGAAGAAGCGAAGGATGGGGTCGAGGAAGAGCAGGCAGATGATGCTCAGTCCGATTCCGATGATGAGGTTGAGGGAAAACGTGTTGCCTAGTATGTGCTGTGCCGTGGAGTAATCCTTCTGGCCCAGTTTGACGCTGATGGCAGTGGATGCGCCAATGCCCACGCCGGCACCGAATGCCGCAGTCAGGTTCATGAAAGGGAAGGTGATGGCGAGTCCCGAGATGGCCATGGCTCCCACGCCTTGGCCGATGAACACACGATCGGCGATATTGTAGAGCGACGATGCTGTCATCGCTATCATGGCGGGCAATGCGTATTGTGTCAGCAATTTGCCCACGGGTTTTGTTCCTAATTCTAATGTTGCTTGTTTATTTTCCATTTATCGTTGTTATCTACTTGGTTGCAAAAGTACAAAAAATATTCCATACATTATTATATATATCGGCAAAAACTTGTACTCCATGTAAAAACTTCCCTTTTCTTTTGGTGTTTTCGCATGAAAACACTAATTTTGCATATTGGTATGAAACGATTTTTTTTATTATATATAGCAATCTGGACGAGTGTGATGTGCTCAGCTCACATCACAGAGATTGACAGGGTGTCCTATCCTGGGGGTAAGTGCATGATGTATCGCCTGTACTTGCGTGATAAGGATTTGCAGCACACTCCTTTTGCACTGAGTCGCCCGGAGCAGTTCCTGTCGGCTCGTTCCATCGAACGCCGTAAGCGCCAGGGGCTTCGTTTGGATGTTACCGACCTCCCGATAGCTCCTGCCTACCTGGACTCCGTGAGAGGCACTGGCATCGAAATCGTGGGTAAGAGCAAGTGGAATAACACTTTGCTCGTTCGCATCCACAAGGAGAAGGAACTCAATCGATTGGCAAACCTGTCTTTTATCACAAAGAAAATGAAGGTTTTCGCCTCGCCCGACTCTATCACGGAGCGGAAACGTTCTAGTTTCCGTAAGGAGCTGAATTCTTGGGATACGTCTTCCCATCCGTACGGATCTTCCGAACAGCAAATAAAAACACTCGGTGGAATCCATTTGCACGACAAGGGATTTAGGGGAAAGGGCATGATGATTGCTGTCTTTGATGGCGGATTCATGAATGTCGATAAGATACCTGCCTTGCACGGCATCAACTTGGCTGGTTTGAAAGATTTCGTGGTGCCTAAGTCCGATAACATCTTCCAGGAGATGGAGCATGGCACGATGGTGCTTTCTACCATGGCGGCAAATTCTCCTAATTATTATATAGGTGTGGCTCCTGAGGCGCAATATCTCTTGGTACGTTGCGAGGATGAGCGTACTGAGAGCCTTGCCGAGGAAGATTACTGGGCTGAGGCTGCCGAGTATGCGGACAGCGTGGGCGTGGATGTCATCAACTCTTCGCTGGGCTATCATGGCTTTGACGATGCCTCTACCGACCATCATTATTATGAGCAAGACGGAGAGAGTACGCTGATTTCCCATACTGCCTCGATGTGTGCAGATAAGGGAATGGTTTGTGTCAACTCGGCAGGAAATGACGGAATGGGAACTTGGAAGAAAATCAATTTCCCTGCTGATGCCAAGGACATCCTGACTGTCGGGAGTGTCAACGAGCAGGGAGTGAATGCCGCTTTCAGCGCCGTCGGTCCTACGGCGGACGGGAGAGTCAAACCGGATGTGATGGCGTATGGCAGTCCTACCTCGGTGATTACAGGGCGTGGAAGTATCATCAATGACAATGGAACTTCGTTCTCCTCGCCTTTGGTGGCAGGCTTGGTGGCTTGTCTTTGGCAGGCTCTTCCGCATAAGACAGCCAAGCAGATTATCAAACTAGTGAAGTTGGCGGGCAACAACCAGCAGCATCCTGACAATGTGTTCGGGTATGGTGTGCCAGACTTCTGGAAAGCTTACCAGACGGGGAAGGCGATAAAGTAAGTGAAGAGTGAAGAACGAAGAGTGAAGAATTCAAATGTTTTTGTAGAATATGATGAATACGACAAGCCACATGTCTCTTTACGAACTGAACGCTATCGTGCGTGACGTGATTTCGATGTCTTTGCCTGACAGCTATTGGGTGGAGGCGGAGCTTTCTGAGGCTCGTGAGGCTTACGGTGGGCACTGCTACATGGAGTTGATTCAGAAAGAAGATGGCTCCAATACGCCGGTGGCGAAGGCTCATGCCGCCTGTTGGCGAAATCGGTGGTTGGCGATAAAACCGTACATTGAGCGAGTGACGGGGCAACGCATCCATGCCGGGATGAAAGTGCTCCTGAAAGTGCATGCCCAGTTTCATGAGAACTATGGCTTCTCCTGGATTGTGGATGACATAGACCCTAACTATACCTTGGGCGACATGGCTCGCAAGCGTATGGAAATCATCCAGACCTTGAAAGACGAAGGGGTGTTTGACTTACAGAAAGAGTTGTGTCTCCCGATGTTCTGTCAGCGCATCGCCGTTGTCTCCAGTGCTTCGGCGGCTGGCTATGGCGATTTTTGCAATCAACTGGCTGACAATGCCTATGGTTTGAAGTTTAAGACAGCTCTCTTTGCTGCTACCATGCAGGGGGAGGGAGTGGAGCAGAGTGTGATAGCGGCTCTCGATCATATCAATGCCGAGTATGAGAATTGGGATTGCGTGGTGATAATCCGAGGTGGCGGTGCAACGAGCGACCTTTCTGGCTTCGATACATTGGCGTTGGCGGAGAATGTCGCCAACTTCCCTTTGCCTATCATCACGGGTATCGGACATGAGCGAGATGAGAGTGTGCTCGACATGATTTCTTTCCAACGAGTGAAGACTCCGACGGCAGCGGCGGCGTTCTTGATAGACCATTTGACGAATGTCTATGCAAGGGTGGAAGATGCTCAGGAAGCTATCGCCAACTATGTGCAGCGTCGTTTGCAAGTGGAGCGAATGCGATTCGAACGCCTTTCGAATAATATTCCGACACTTTTCTCTCTGGTCAAGACCAAGCAAACTGCCCGGCTCGACCGCTTGATGAGCCATCTGTCATCAAGCGTACAGTTGAAGTTGGCAAACGCCCAACGGAAGATGGAAGTCCTATCGCAAAACATTCAACCCATATTGGAGCGGAAAATGCTGACCGAAAGGCACCGCTTGCAAATGCTGGATCAAAGGGTGAAGTCGCAGGACCCGGAATTGCTGTTGAAGAGAGGGTATAGTATAACATTGAAGGATGGAAAAAGTGTGAGGAACGCAGCGGGTTTGAAGAAGGGGGATAGGCTGGAAACCCGTTTTGCGGAAGGAAGTGTGAAGTCTATAGTGGAGTAATGGCTATAACCTCTTTAACTTCCGAATAAATTAAAATAGAAACTTTTAAAACAGAAACGAAATATGGCAAAGGTTGTAATGAAATACGAGGATGCAGTAGCCCAACTAGAGGAAATCGTGGAGAAAATGGAGAACGATGAACTCGACATCGACCAACTCTCCGAACAGTTGAAGCGTGCCAAGGAATTGGTGAAACTTTGCAAGGATAAACTCACCAAGACGGATGGGGAAATCAAGAAACTTTTAAGTGAAGAGTGAAGAACGAAGGGGGAAGAATCCTATAGGTTATAGGATAAAACTGAATATAAAATAACGTTTTTACTAAATATTGGCAGGAAAAGTTGCAGATTAACAGAAATATTTTGTAATTTTGCAGCTAAATATTAGTAGAACATTTAAAAATAAGATGTTATGAAAGACTTGGATTGGTCTAATTTGTCATTTGGCTACCGCCAAACAGACTACAATGTTCGTTGTTACTATCGCGACGGAAAATGGGGCGAAATTGAAGTTTGCTCTGATGAGTATTTGAAATTACACATGGCTGCCACCTGTCTTCACTATGGTCAGGAGGCATTCGAAGGCTTGAAGGCTTATCGTTGCCCAGACGGCAAGGTGCGTGTGTTCCGTATGGACGAGAATGCAGCCCGCTTGCAGAGCACTTGCCGTGGTATCTTGATGCCAGAGGTGCCAACGGAATTGTTTGAGGAAATGGTGAAGAAGGTGGTTCGTCTCAACCAGGAGTGGATTCCTACCTACGAGAGCGGTGCCACGCTTTATATCCGTCCTTTGCTCATTGGCACAAGCGCACAGGTGGGCGTGCATCCCTCCACAGAGTATTGCTTCTTGATCTTCGTGACTCCTGTAGGGCCTTACTTCAAGGGCGGTTTCTCTAGCAATCCATACGTCATCATCCGCGACTACGACCGCTCGGCTCCGCTTGGAACGGGTATCTATAAGGTAGGTGGTAACTATGCCGCTTCTCTCAAGGCCAACTCTATCGCCCATGAGAAGGGATATGCTTGCGAGTTCTACCTCGATGCCAAGGAGAAGAAGTACATAGACGAGTGTGGAGCAGCCAACTTCTTCGGTATCAAGAACAATACATACGTTACTCCTAAGAGTACGTCCATTCTCCCATCTATCACCAACAAGAGTTTGATGCAGTTGGCGGAAGACCTCGGTATGAAAGTGGAGCGTCGCCAGATTCCAGAGGAGGAATTGGAGACTTTCGAGGAGGCTGGAGCTTGTGGTACTGCTGCCGTTATCTCTCCTATCAGTTACATCGATGACTTGGAGTCGGGTAAGCGTTACGACTTCGGTCCGGAGCCTGGTCCGGTTTCCAAGCACCTTTACGAGACTCTTCGTGGCATCCAGTATGGTACGGTAGAGGACAAACACGGTTGGACCACAGTTGTAATCGAATAATGGGCAAAGGAAAATTAGAGAAATTTGCTGATATGGAACGCTTCGAGAATGTGTTCCAGTATCCCTACAGTGTAGTAGATGACGTGCCTTTCGAGATGAAGGGCAAATGGTGTGAGATGTATTTCCACAACGACAATCCGATTGTTTTGGAGTTGGGCTGTGGAAAGGGTGAATATACCGTGGAGTTGGCAAAGCTTTATCCTGAGATGAACTTCATCGGTGTCGATATCAAGGGTGCTCGTATGTGGACGGGCGCCAAGAAGGCGATAGAGGAGGAACAGAAGAATGTTGCCTTCCTCCGTACCAACATCGAGATTATCGACCGCTTCTTCGCCGAGGACGAGGTGCAGGAGATTTGGCTTACTTTCTCCGATCCTCAGATGAAGAATCCTCGCAAGCGTCTCACCTCCACCTACTTCATGAACCGTTATCGACACTTTCTCGTGGATGGTGGTATCATCCATTTGAAGACCGACTCCAACTTCCTCTTCACCTATACTACTTATATGGTGGAGGAGAACAAGTTGCCAGTGCTCTTCCGCACCGAAGACCTCTATCATCATGAGGGAATCGACGAGGTGACTCGCAAGATATTGTCTATCCAGACTTATTATGAGAGTATGTGGATAGAGCGTGGCTTGAACATCAAGTACGTGAAGTTCGAGTTGCCGCATGAGGGAGAACTGGTGGAGCCTGACAAGGAGATTCCGCTCGACGATTACCGCAGTTACCACCGTGACAAGCGAACTCCCAAGGAGACAGGGAAGTAGTATAAAAATAAAGAAAATAACTTGCTCTAATTTAGACTTTGATTGAATATCAAAAAGTTGGGCGTTTGCCTACATGATATTGTAAAATACAGAAACGAGCAGACTTCTGCTCGTTTCTGTATTTTACAGTTTCTGTTTTTTCATTTTGTTACTTATAATTAACAAGCTAAACGAATCTTTTTATTTCACAGGAATCATATAGTATTCTCTATCCACATCGAAGTCGAGAATCCACTGGTCGAGAATGATGTGGTCGTCGAGTGCCTTGATTTCGATGGTGTGGTTCCCATGGGATAGGGTGGTGAAGAAACTCTTGCGGGTTTGTCCACGCCATATATCCATCTTCCAGCTGCTATGGTTGTAGGCGTCCTTGAGCGAAATGACGACAGGTTCTTTTTGGTCGATGCTCACGCTGACCTGCATGTTGCCTTTCTCGTTGATGTAGTCGGGAATGGCGGCTAGGGTAAATCTGGCATCGCCTTCCATGTCTGAATAAACTGCGTATTTCAAGCTCGCTCCTTGTGGCAACCATACCGCTTTCATGCTATGTCCGAGATAGGGCAGGGGGGTGATGGCCTCGGTTTCGGAGTCTCGCTTGTCGCTGTAGGCTTGGGTGGCTGATGTCCACTGGTAGGCATTCTTGACTATCACGTCCTTTGTCATGGAATAGGAGAGCGGCTTCAAGTCTTCGTTTCTGTCGAAGGCATCCTTCAGGCAACTCTTGATTTCTGAAGAAGTCAATGTGCCAGGCAATATCGGGGGCTGGGCAGACGGATAGAGGCTCTTCAACTTCTGGTATGCGGAAAGACTCAATGCTGCCGCCGCCTTGGCTTCCGCATCCTTGGCAAACAGTCCCGGACGGGCAATGTGGCGGGCTTCTTGTGCCTCCAACTCCTTTTCGGCGGTGAGGGCTGCGGTATAGATGGGTGTCTTGATGATTTGCAAGAACGCCGTCTGCTGATAGGCTGGGAGGCTTCGCTCGATGTCTGCCACCTTGGCTTTCAACTTGTCGTAGTCGTAGAGGTATCGCTCTAGCTCATTGCCAAACTCGCCCGAGTGAAATTCCCAATCTCCGTAAGGCATTGCCATGTATTCGGTAGGGCGAATGTTGGTAAGACGGTAGTACTCCTCGATGATAGGGAGCAACTTCTTGCCAAGTCCTGAACCAAACTGTAGGGTGAGCCAACTGGTCAAGTGGTTGGGTATCTGGTTGGCTGTGACGGCATGGGTGTTCCATGCCAAGTCCATGAAGAGCGACAACTTATAGGTTGCTGCCTGGGGATTGAGTACGTTTGCAATCCAAGCCTTGTTGCTGTTGTTGTGCGACTTATGTCCTTTGCCTTTGTGGTGGGCGGTGGGTTGTAAGGAGGTAAGTTCACCAAGGATGAGGCTAGGCGACATACTGGTGAAAGACAGTTGGCCGTCCGCCCAAAGCATTTTTACGTCCTCGATGGTCTTCTTGTGCTTCTTGCGTTTCTTGCCGGTGGTCTCCACTACCTTACCCGCCTCGCTGATGGAGATGTTGAAACTGTCTGTCACCTCTTTGGAGTAGGCAATCTCGTGTTTGCTGTCGCCTTGCCAGAGCACGTTGGCTTTCAGACGAAGCATCAAGCGGCAGAGGTTGCTGTAGTTCTTGCGGTTCATCCAAGCAGAACTATTGATCAAGAGACCACGATAGCTGATGCTTGGGATTTGCAAGTTCTCATAACCCGTCTTGGTGGAAAGGAACTTGCGCTGTTGGGGCTGCACGCCGTAATAATCTTTCCAAGGCGAAACACCAGCCATGCGTGATAGCTCCAGGATGCCGTATGCCGTTCCTCTGGCATCACTTCCCACCATGATGACTTTCCCCTTTCTAGTACCAATCCAATAGCTATCTTGCGCGGCAATAAACTGATGGATGGGGGTGCTTAGCTTCTCCAGCGCGGAAAACTCCTTGTTGGTGAGCTGGTCGAGCTGGTAAATCTGGATGGCGGCGTTCGACTTCTGTTGGGCGGAGTAGCCTGTGACGGATCTCATGTCGTTGGCAAACATGCCCAGAGCGATTTTCACCACCATCGAAGGATTGGCGTTGACGTTGTAAGCCACCTTGCCGTTGGCATCGGTCCAATAGATGTTGGAAGAAACCGCTTCCGTAGTCGTTTTCTTCTTGTAGGAAGGATCGAAGTTGCTGGAGGCGTTCGCACAGATGCATCCCAAGGCAAGCAGGGCAGGTATGAAAAGGCTCTTGATGTTTATCATTTTTATTTGTCTATTCTATGTAGTTGATTTTGCCGAATGCCGTATCTGGGGCGACGGCACTGCAAAGATACAGAAAAGTTTCATGAATCGGAAATAATTTAGTTTTTATTTTGTTATTCCTGTTTTTATTACTAATTTTGCAGCCGTTTATATAATGGTAAGCATGTTTATTCATTAACTTCATATACAATGACATTATATCCAAAATTGATAACTGATGCCTTGGCTACAGTTATATACCCTGGCACAAAGAAGAGTCTTATAGAGAGCGAAATGCTCGCCGACACCCCGTCCATCGATGGGATGAAAGTAAAAGTGGTGTTGCTTTTCCCCCGGGAGACCGACCCTTTCCTGAAGAGTACGGTCAAGGCGGCTGAGGCTGCCATCCACTACCATGTTTCCAAAGAGGTGGAAGTGGAGATTGTGACTGAGTTTAAGTCGGCTCCACGTCCTGAAGTAGGCAAGATGTTACCCCAGGTGAAGAACATCATTGCCGTAAGCTCGGGTAAGGGTGGTGTTGGAAAGAGTACGGTGTCTGCCAACTTGGCGATAGCTTTGGCTAAGTTGGGCTACAAGGTGGGTCTGCTCGATACCGACATCTTCGGTCCTTCGATGCCCAAAATGTTTGGTGTGGAGGATGCTCGTCCGTATGCGGTCAACAAGGATGGCCGTGACCTCATCGAACCTGTGGAGAAGTATGGCGTGAAGCTGTTGAGCATCGGTTTCTTTGTCAGTCCTACCACGGCTACCTTATGGCGTGGTGGCATGGCATGCTCGGCACTCAAGCAGTTGATAGCCGATGCCGACTGGGGAGAGTTGGATTATTTCATCTTGGACACTCCTCCTGGCACGAGCGATATTCATCTCAGCCTTTTGCAGACGCTTGCCATCACGGGTGCTGTCATCGTAAGTACTCCACAGCAAGTGGCTTTGGCTGATGCCCGCAAGGGTATCGACATGTATCAGAACGACAAGGTAAACGTGCCTATATTGGGGTTGATAGAGAATATGGCATACTTTACTCCTGCCGAATTGCCAGAAAACAAGTATTATATTTTTGGCAAGGAGGGTTGCAAGAACTTGGCTCAGGAGATGAATGTGCCATTGTTGGCCCAGATTCCTATCGTGCAGAGCATCTGCGAGGCTGGTGACGGTGGAGAACCTGCTGCCACCAAGGTCGATACGATTACAGGCCAGGCTTTCTTGAGTTTGGCACAGAGCGTGGTGACGGTCGTGAATCGTCGCAATGCAGAAAAAGCTCCAACCAAGATCGTGGGTACGACAAAGCAGTAAGCTTAGGCTGTTATATACATGAGAATAAGGTGTGCCGTGGATTGTGGCACACCTTATTTTGATTGAAAGCGACGTATAATTACTGTTATGTTTTTGAAGGTGGGTTACTCTGCTGTAACAGTTGTGTCAGCAGGAGTGTTGACTGTTGTGTCCTCTACGATAGGCTCTTCGGGAGTGACTGTTGTGTCGGCAGGAGCAACTGTGTCAACTGGAGTTGCACTTGATACACGAGTCATCTTGTTGGATGCGAACACATTGCTTACTGAAACCATAACCATGGCTGCGATAGCAGCAAATACTAATTTCTTCATAATCTTAAAGTTTTAAATTGTGAATATAACGTTTAAATTTTTATCATGCTTCTCACTGCCGGGAGTCTAGCTCGTTGGCGAGTTCACTTTCTTATATCACAATTGGCGTGCCAAAGATATGGATAGTTAGTTAAGCTGTTGATTATCAGTTATCGTGCGGATTTTTTGTGGCTTTCAGTGGAGTGTGGAAGTTGTGGAATAAGTGTGGAAAAATTCCACATTGACTTATACTGATATAGATAGACACATTATAGTGAAATTATATAATGTGTAAAT
>CAVGEN010000066.1:0-13683 GCA_963628185.1 Waltera intestinalis
GAAACTACCAAAACTGCGGGCGTTTTTTCTCAAACTATTTACTTTTGACTATAAATACGCTAATGAATTTGATGGTGGAATTATATCAACACCACAATTGGCAAATGATATTGCTACAGCTATTTTAGAAGAACATTACACGAAAAATTGCATCGAAAAAAACAAGCCTTTTTCTATCAGTAAGGATATTACGACTTGGAACATTAATGGGATGTGTTATTCACATCATAATGGGTTTGTTTTTGGGTTCAGCTGCATATTTGTATTAATCGCCTAAATGGTATGGTAACTAGCATATATGGATACAACTTATAAAACAAATGAGATACACCAAAAGTCAAATGAAGGAAGCCTTTACTGGGCTTCCTTCATTTGTCTTAACAATTCTTTCTGACGATCGTTCAAACCTGTAGGCAACTTCACGTTGTAGGTGATAATCAAGTCGCCGAAGGTGCCATCGCCACGGTCGTAGCCCTTTCCACGCACACGAACCTTCGTGCCATTCTGCGTCTCAGGCTTAATCTTCAACTTAATCTTCAATCCATTGCTCAACTTAACGATACCCTCGCCACCAAGCAAGGCGGTATAAATGTCAATGTTGACGTTCATGTTCATCTCGCCATTGCTCTGACGGGCATTCTGTCCACAACCGCCACCACAGCCACCAGTACCAAAGTCTGGTCCTGCGCCATAGCCAGCCCCGGCATTTCCACCGAAACCGCCAAAGCCTCCGCCAGTATTACCGCCAGCACGGCGACCACGACCACCGAAGAGATTCTCGAAGAAGCTGCTGAATCCACTCCCTCCCGAGCCAAAGTTGCTGAAATCGAAGCCCTCGAACGGATTGCCGCCACCGCCGAAACCACCAAAACCTCCACCAGCCTGCTCGTAAGCCTGGGCATTCTTCCACTGCTCGCCATACTTATCATACTTGGCTCGCTTATCAGGGTCGGAAATCACATCATACGCCTCGTTGAGGGCCTGGAACTTCGCCTTGGCCTTCGGGTCGTTAGGATGCAAGTCGGGATGGAACTGCTTAGCACGTTTGCGATAGGCAGCACGCACATCATTCTGAGGGATGTTCTTGTCAACACCGAGAATCTTGTAATAATCTACAAATGCCATAATCTTAATCCTCCATTTTTATTGTTTTTAGCAATTATCCAACAAAAAGTATGCCGTATTCATTTCTTTTTTGTAATTTTGCATCGCCGTTCGGGTTTGGCAGTCTGTTCGCATGGCTGGCCCTACATAAATATCCGCATGGCAAAACCCGTATAAAGGTACCAGACAGCAACGTACCTTGCTTTTATTAATTAAACGATATGTCAGATATGAAAAAATGGATGGCAACGCTACTCTTAGCGGTTTCACTAACTCCACAAACGACAATGGCAAAACAACGCACTGTAAAGTTGAGAGTCATCGAGACCTCCGATGTCCACGGCTCGTTTTTCCCCTACGACTTCATCAACCGTAAACCGAAGGCAGGTTCGCTGGCTCGTGTCTCTTCCTACGTGGATTCTCTGAGACAGACCTACAAAGACAACCTGATTCTCCTGGAGAACGGCGACATCTTGCAAGGACAGCCTACCTGTTATTATTACAATTACATCAACACTGGTGCTCGCAACGTGGCAGCAGACGTTGTCAATTACCTAAAGTATGACGCACAAACATTCGGCAACCACGACGTTGAGACAGGACATCCCGTGTATGATAAATGGGTGAGAGAGCTGAACTGTCCTGTGCTTGGCGCCAACATCATCGACACCAAGACCGACAAACCATACGTGAAGCCTTACATCATCCTCAACCGAGAAGGCGTGAAGGTGGCAGTGCTCGGCATGTTGACTCCTGCCATCCCCAACTGGTTGACAGAGAACCTCTGGAGCGGTCTGCGCTTCGAGAACATGGTGACCTGTGCCAGGAAATGGATGGAATACATCCAGGAAAACGAAGCCCCTGATGTCGTAATCGGTCTCTTCCACAGTGGTTGGGACGGCGGCATCAAAACAACTGAATATGAAGAAGATGCCGCCATGAGGGTAGCCAAGGAAGTGCCAGGTTTCGACTTGGTGCTCTTCGGACACGACCACACACGCCACTGCGAGACCCTCACCAATGCCGAAGGCAAACAAGTGGTTTGTCTCGACCCAGCCAACAATGCCATCAGCGTGGCAGACGCAGAGATTACCATCCACTTCGATGAACACAAAATCAACGGCAAGACAGCCCACATCCTGCAGCACAAGACGGTGAACGGAAAGGTGGCAGATGTGACAAATTGTCCTATCGACGAGAAATTCATGGCAATCTTCAAGTCACAGATGGACGAGGTCGATAAGTATGTCAACAAGCAGATAGGCACCTTCAAGAACACCATCTACAGCCGCGAGTCGTTCTTCGGCAGTTGCGCTTTCAACGACTTCATCCTCAACCTCATGCTCCAGATTACCAAGGCCGACATCGCCTTCAACGCCCCTCTACAGATGAATGCCGTCATCAAGGAGGGTCCCATCCGAGTGAGCGACATGTTCAATCTCTACAAATACGAAAACGGCCTCTACGTGATGCGCCTTACTGGAGAGGAGATTCGCAAGCACTTGGAGATGAGCTACGACCTCTGGGCGAACACGATGAAAAGTCCTGACGACCACCTGCTCTTACTCGACGAAAAGACATACGGCGACCAGCAGCGTTTGGGATTCAAGAACTTCTCCTTCAACTTTGACAGTGCCGCCGGCATCGACTACGAGGTGGACGTCACCAAGCCAGACGGCGAGAAAGTGAAGATACTCCGCATGAGCAACGGTGATCCTTTCGATGAGAAGAAATGGTACAAGGTGGCGGTGAACAGTTACCGTGGCAATGGTGGCGGCGAACTGCTGACCAAGGGCGCAGGCATCCCAAAGGCCGAACTTGAGAAGCGCATCATCTACCGTTCGGAGAAAGACCAGAGATACTATCTCATGGAAGAAATCGAGAAGATGGGCACCATAGAGGCCAAAGCCAACCACAACTGGAAATTCGTGCCCGAGACATGGGTAAAACCAGCCGCTGAGAGAGACTACCAACTGCTCTTCGGCAAGCAGAAATAATTCAACTATCAACATTCAACATTCTCATGAAATACTGGTTTATATTCTGCAAGACAGATATTATGTTAGAGAAACTCGCCGACGGAACCTACAGAGTTCCCTTTTGCGAGGAAAGCCCCATCGAAACCAAGCCTTGGACACACATCCTTAACATCACCCCGATGGAGGACGGCACAGAGGTGAAGACATTCACTATCCCGGAGCCAGTCACCGACAACCCCAAGTATGAGATGTGCGGACTTCGCCCTAGCTACTACAAGCTCTCTCCTGCCTTCTATCAGAAAGCAGGAAAGTGCCAGGAGCTCAACTACTGGGACCAGAACACGCACTTCTGCGGAGTCTGTGGCGCACCGATGAAGATGGCAACCGACATCAGTAAGAAATGCACCAACTGCGGCAAGTCTGTGTGGCCATCTCTCGCCACCGCCATCATCGTACTCATCCACAAGGGAGACGAGGTGCTACTTGTTCATGCCCGCAACTTCAAGGGCAACTTCGACAGTCTGGTGGCAGGCTTCGTAGAGACAGGAGAGAGTCTGGAAGAAGCGGTGCATCGCGAGGTTATGGAAGAGACTGGGCTGACCATCACCAACCTGAAGTACTTCGGTTCACAGCCCTGGCCTTACCCAAGCGGCCTGATGATAGGTTTCACCGCCGACTATGTGGATGGCGAGATACACCTTCAGAAAGAAGAGCTGTCGCGCGGCAAATGGTTCTCGAAAGAGAACCTTCCGATTCTCCCCGAGAAACTTTCCATCGCCCGCCGCCTCATCGACGCTTGGCTAGAAGAACAAAAACAGAAAATATGAAAGAGAAACTTTGGAACGCAAACTACATCAAGGTGATGTCAACCAACTTCTTGCTGTATTTCGCTTTCTACCTCCTCACCCCCCTCCTCCCACTCTATCTGAGCGAGACGTTCGGGGCCACAAAAGACACCATCGGCATCGTGCTGAGCGGCTATACGGTGGCAGCCCTCGTCATCCGCCCCTTCAGCGGTTATGTGGTAGATAGTTTCTCACGCAAGAAAGTACTCATGGTATGCCTTTGTGGTTTTGCCATATTCTTCGCAGGTTACATAGCAGCCAGCACCATCCTGATGTTCGCCATCTGCCGCACCCTCCATGGTGCGCCCTTTGGAGCGGTCACGGTAGCCAACAGCACCTGTGCCATCGACGTGCTCCCATCGAGCCGACGCAACGAGGGTGTGGGGCTCTATGGCTTGAGCAACAACTTCGCCATGGCTATAGCACCATCCGTGGGCATCTACCTGCACAACTTCGTGGGAAGCTACATGATACTCTTTTGGATTTCCTTCGTGGTAGCCATCGCCTCGGTCATCATCGCTGGAACCGTCAGACTCCCGGAGAAAGAAATCATCAAGAACAAAGAGAAACTCTCCTTCGACCGCTTCTTCCTCACGCGAGCTTGGCTGCTCGCCATCAACATCGCCATGTTTGGTTTCTGCTGGGGAGTACTGAGCAACTACCTCGCCATCTACAGCAAGGAAGAGCTAGGTATCACGGGAGGCACAGGCACCTACTTTGCCATCCTCTCCATAGGTCTCTTCACCTCCCGACTGCAAGGTCGCAAAGCATTGAGCCAAGGCAAGTTGACCCAGAACGCAGCCAAGGGAATGTGCCTGTCGCTGATAGGATTCATACTCTTCGTTGCCGTTCACCATCCGATAGCCTACTATCTCTCCGCAGCCCTCATCGGCTTGGGCAACGGACATCTCTACCCTGCCTTCCTCAATATGTTTATCAACGTGGCTCGCCACGACCAACGAGGCACCGCCAACAGCAGCATCCTCACAGGCTGGGACTTGGGCTTCGGCATCGGTTGCCTGCTAGGAGGAGTCGTAGCCGAGCACCTCGACTACAATGCCACCTTCTGGATGGTAGCGTTAGAGAACGCCTGTGGCGTCGCCCTCTTCTTCCTGGCGTCCCGCCGTTTCTTCGAGTCCAGGAAACGGAATTTGTAAAATAAAATACCCTTTGTCGCCAAGCACCACAAAAGTGCAGGAAACAAAGGGCACGACCCACTTTCAAATCTGCGTCGGGAGGAAAAACTTTTTCCCTCCCGACGCAGAAAAATTTCCCTCCCGACGGAAAGCCTGTTCCATCGGGAGGGATTTTTATATATACTTACGATTTGTAAAATAAAATCATCTTCATTCCTCTGCTTAGAAAGGAAGATCGTCTGCACTTCCACTATTGTCAGCAGCAGGAGCAGCACTGGCAGCAGGCTGAGCTGAAGGGAACGGAGCTGTAGCACCACCAGCAGGGGCTGCAGACTGAGCAGGAGCTGCACCCATTGGAGGGAATGGAGCTGCACCTGGCTGCATACCACCCATCATGCCGGCTACGGCATTAGGATCCACCTTCTGCACATTCCAGGCACGTACATTGTTGAACCAACGACCATTGTACTCATGGGCATCAATATCAAACGACACCATTATCTCCTCACCACTCTGTATATTGAACTGCGCCAAGCGGTCAGCACCAAATACGTCAAACACCAATTTCTTAGGATACTGTTCGTGAGTCTCAATGACAAACGACTGTGACTTCCACTCGCCTCTAGCAGAGACACCGCTTCTTTCAGGCAAAACGGCAATAACCTTTCCTTGTAATTCCATATATTTCTATATTAATAATGTTTCTTGTTATTTTACTATGTTTTTGACAATATAACAGTCAAGACCTTCCCTATAAAAACGAAGAATAAAGCCTTTCAGTTTGCGAAATTACTAAAAATAGTTCAAAAAATAAAACATTTCACCTTTTTTTTTGTCCATAACCAACTTTTTTTGTATTTTTGTGCTCATAATACATCAATTGATAATAATTAAAAGAATAAAATACTCATGAGATTTACATTATCTAGCACTGCTTTGAGCAGCAAACTCAACATGCTTGCCAAGGTTATCGGCGGAAAGAACTCCCTCCCTATCCTTGACTGCTTCCTTTTCCAAGTTGCAAACGGTGAAATGACCATCACCGCAAGCGATAGTGACAATATCCTCAAGACAACCATCGAACTCGCAGACTGTGAGGGCGAAGGCGAGTTCTGCATCCCTAACCGCGTCATCCTCGATGCCTTGAAAGAACTGCCCGAGCAGCCTCTTAGCTTCGACATCGCCCCAGACACATACGCCATCAAGATTTCTTATCAGAATGGTCTTTACAACTTCACCGCCCAGAATGCCGAAGAATATCCTCACACCCAGAGCGTGAACGATGCAGCCACCACAGTAGCCATCGACGCAGCCATTCTCATCGACAACATCTCCCGTTCCCTCTTCGCCACAGCCAACGACCAGTTGCGTCCCGTGATGAACGGCATCTACTTCGACTTGACTCCAGACGCACTCAACATCGTTGCCAGCGACGGCCATAAGTTGGTGCGCAACAAGAATTTCTCCATCAAGAGCGAGACTCCAGCTTCTTTCGACCTTCCCAAGAAGCCTGCCACTCTCTTGAAGAACATTCTCTCCAAGGAAGAGGGCGACGTCACCGTGAAGTTTGATGACAAGAGTGCAGAGATTCTCTTTGCCGACGGTTCTTTGCGTTGCATCCTCTACGAGGGACGCTATCCAAACTACAACTCCGTGATTCCCAACAACCCCAACGAGGTGACAGTAGATCGCAAAGCCCTCCTGAGTGCCCTCCGCCGTGTATTGCCATTTGCTAGCGAAAGCAGCCAGCTGGTACGTCTCCGCATGAACGGAAGCCACATGGAGGTTTCTTCCGAGGATGTAGATTTCTCAACATCCGCCAAGGAACAGATAGCCTGTGAGATTTCCGGTTCCAACATGAGCATCGGTTTCAAGGGCAGCAGCTTGCAGGAAATCCTCAACAACCTCACAAGCGACCAGGTGGTGTTCCAACTCGCCGACCCTAGCCGCGCAGGCATCGTCGTACCAGCAGAACAGCCTGAGAACGAGGATATATTGATGCTGATCATGCCTATGCTTTTAAACGACTAATCTAAAAAGTAAAAGGGATTGTTTGAAAACGTAAAAGAAATCATGAAACTGAATCTTAAGAAACCATTGATAGTCTTCGACTTGGAGACCACAGGTCTCGACCTCGTCAAAGACCGCATTATACAGATGTCTTACATCAAGGTCTGCCCTGATGGAACGGAAGTTCGCAAGAATTTCTTCGTGAACCCAGGCAAGCCTATCCCTGCCGAAGTGACAGAGCTCACGGGCATCAGCAATGATGACGTGAAGGACGCACCTACATTCAAGCAGTTGGCTACCTCCCTCGAACAAGAGTTTACGGGTTGCGACTTCGCAGGCTACAATTCCAACCACTTCGACGTGCCTATGCTCGCCGAGGAGTTCTTGCGCGCCGGCATCGACTTCGACTTTGGCAAATGCCGTCTTATCGATGCCCAGACCATCTTCATGAAGATGGAGCGCCGCAACCTCGCCGCAGCCTACAAGTTCTTCTGCGGCAGAAAGATGGAGGAAGACTTCGAGGCGCACCGCGCCGACCAAGACACCGAGGCTACCTACCGCGTGCTCATGGGTGAGCTTGACAGATACGCTCCAGGTGTGCAGGAAGAGCCAGACCGCGTGCTCAACAATGACATGGACGAGTTGGCGGCTTTCTCCAAGCAGAACGACAACGTAGATTTCGCCGGCCGTATCGTTTGGCAGGATGTGAAAGATGCCCAAGGAAAGGCGCTGCTCGACGAGAATGGCGATCCACGCAAGCACGAGGTGTTCAACTTCGGCAAGTACAAAGGCATGGACGTGGCGGAGGTACTGACCAAAGACCCGGGTTATTTCACATGGGTATTGGGAAGCGACTTCACCAACAATACCAAGCAGGTGCTCACTCGCATTCGTCTGCGTGAGTTTAATAAACGCATGGGGAAGTAAGTGAAGAACAAGAGTGAAGCATTCTACGGCTTTACAGTTTATTTGAAGTTTATTTATGCTAAAAGGAAAGAAAATCGTATTGGGCATCACGGGCTCTATCGCAGCCTACAAGTCCTGCCTCATCATACGAGGACTCATCAAGCGAGGCGCAGAGGTACAGGTGGTCATCACGCCTGCTGGCAAGGAGTTTATCACCCCTATCACCCTCTCCGCCTTGACCCACAAGCCTGTGGTGAGCGAGTTTTTCTCGCAGCGAGACGGCACATGGAACTCCCACGTGGATTTAGGTCTATGGGCAGACGCCATGCTCATCGCTCCTTGCACCGCCTCGACCATGGGCAAGATGGCGAATGGCATTGCCGACAATATGCTCATCACCACCTATCTGTCGATGAAGGCTCCTGTCTTCGTGGCTCCCGCCATGGACCTGGATATGTACAAGCATCCTTCCACGCAAGCCAACATGGCAAAGCTGAAGGAGTACGGCAACCTCATCGTGGAACCGGCATCGGGATTCCTGGCCAGTGGCCTGGAGGGAAAGGGGCGCATGGAAGAGCCTGAGGTCATCGTCGATTACCTGGACAATTACTTCGACCTGCAAGCCAGACTCAACGGCGAGGTTATCGCCAGTTCGTGCGGATATAAGGATCTATACGGCAAGCATATCCTTATCACCGCAGGACCTACCTACGAGAAGATAGACCCCGTGCGCTTCATCGGCAACTACTCTTCGGGCAAGATGGGATTCGCCCTCGCCGAAGAATGCCTATGCCGTGGCGCCAAGGTTACACTCGTGGCGGGTCCGGTATCACTCGCTTGTAGCGAAGGCATCCGCCGTATCGACGTGGAGAGCTGCGAAGAGATGTACAATGCCACCACCGATACTTTCGCCAAGGTTGACTCCGACGACAAGGTAGATGCCGCCATCCTTTGCGCTGCCGTGGCAGACTTCCGACCCGCCGAAGTGGCAGACAAGAAAATCAAGCGTGAGAAGGACGACCTCGAATTGCGCCTTGTGCCTACCCACGACATTGCTGCCGCTCTCGGCAAGATGAAGAAAGCCGACCAGCGCATCGTGGCATTCGCCCTGGAGACAAACGACGAGGAAACAAACGCCGAGAAGAAACGCAAGAAGAAAAATGCCGACTTCATCGTGCTCAACTCCACCCGCAACCCAGGAACGACCTTCCGCACGGATGAGAACCAAATCACCATCATTTCGGAAAAAGGAAAAAGAGAATATGAGAAAAAGCCAAAGACTGAAGTGGCTCGCGACATCATTGACGAACTCGCCAAGTTGCTATAAGACGTGGCTTCTGGGTATCGTCATGGCAGGGGGATGTTCTCTCCCTGCATCTATGCGCGCCCAGGAATTGCAGGCCAAGATTACCATCAACCACGCGCAGATTTCGGGCACGGACAACTCCGTGTTCGACAACCTGCAGGAGACGCTCGAAAGATTCGTCAACGAGCGACAGTGGACGAGTCTGCAATTCCAAAAAAACGAGCGCATCAACTGCAACTTCAACCTCACGGTATCCAAGTACGACAAAGACCAGAACACCTTCACCTGCAAGGCTCTCATACAAGCCAACCGACCCGTTTTCAACTCCTCCTACACCTCCACCATATATAATAATGTGGATGAGAGTTTCACCTTCAAGTTCGCACAGTTCGACCAACTGGAGTTCAACGAGGAGACACTCGACAATCAGTTGGCCGCCCTCTTTGCCTACTACGCATATCTCATCATCGGACTCGACCTCGATACTTTCGCCCCGATGGGTGGCGAGGATGTACTACAACGTTGCATGCAACTGACCAACAACGCCCAGAACCTGGACTACCCCGGTTGGAAGGCATTCGACAACAGCCGTAACCGCTACGCCATCATCTCCGACTACCTCGACGGCGCCATGTCACCCTTCCGCCAACTCCAGTACGACTATTACCGCAAAGGTCTGGACGAGATGGCAAACAATGCCGAACGTGGCAGAACGGAGATTACCACCACCATCGAGGAGAATCTCAAAAAAGCAAGGGAAAACAAGCCGCTCAGCTTGCTGCCACAGATATGGACAGACTACAAGAAAGACGAACTAGCCAATATCTACAAAGGCAAGGGCACGCAGAAGGAGAAAGAAAGCATCTACGAGATACTCTTCGCCATCAACCCTTCGCAAAACAGTTCATGGGACAAAATCAAGCAATAGAACAAAGTTTGAACCATCATGCTTAAGCAATTATATATCAAAAACTTCACGCTCATCGACGAGCTCAACATCGAGATGCACCCAGGCTTCTCTGTCATCACGGGTGAGACGGGAGCGGGAAAAAGTATTATCCTGGGAGCCATCGGACTGCTGCTGGGCAACCGCGCCGACTCCAAGGCCATCAAGGCTGGCAGGGACAGGTGCATCATCGAGGCACACTTCGACCTCGCCCGGTACGATATGCAACCATTCTTCATCGACAATGACATAGAAGAAGATTTGAGCGACACCATCATCCGAAGAGAACTGACCGCCTCCGGCAAGAGCCGGGCCTTCATCAACGACACCCCGGTATCGCTCACCAAGATGAGAGAGTTGGGAGAGCAGTTGGTAGACATCCACTCCCAGCACCAAAACCTTCTGCTGCAAAAAGAAGACTTCCAGCTCAACGTGGTGGATATCATCGCCGGTGACAACAAACAGGTGAAAACCTACCAGGCAGCCTACCAAGAATACAAGAAAGCCAACGAGAAGCTCAAGAAACTGAAAGAAGATATCGAGAAAAACCGAGAGAACGAGGACTTCCTCCGATTCCAACACAAGGAACTGGAAGATGCCCAACTCGCCAGTGGAGAGCAAGAACAACTCGAACAGGAATATGAGACGCTCAGTCATTCCGAGGACATCAAGACCGCCCTCTTCCAAGCCGACAGCAACCTGTCGGGAGAAGAAGGTAGCATCATCGAGAAACTGAAAGTTGCCAAGGAACAGCTGGAAGACATCAAGGAAGTATATCCAGAAGTTTGTGAGTTGGCAGAAAGAATGGACTCAAGCTACATCGAACTGAAGGACATTGCACAAGAAGTGAACGGCCTCATCGACAATGTGGATTTCGACCCCAACAGACTGGAGGAAATCAACACCCGCCTCGACACCCTCAACTCGCTGCAGCAGAAATTCCATGCGCAAAACGTGGAAGAATTGATAGAAAACAGAGACAGACTCAAGGAGCAACTCTCCCAAATCGACAATAGCGACGAGGACGTGGAAGCCCTGGAGAAAGAAGTGAACAAATTGCTAGGAAAAGCCAAGACAGAAGCCCGCAACCTCACCGCAATTCGCACAAAAGCAGCCAAGAAAGTGGAAGCGGAGATGAAGGAACGACTCGTGCCACTGGGCATACCCAACGTGAGATTCAGCATCAGCCTGACTGAGAAACCTATCTGCCACGACGGAGGCGACAAGGTCAACTTCCTCTTCAGTGCCAATAAGAGCACCCCGCTCCAACCAGTCACCCAGGTGGCTTCGGGCGGTGAGATTGCCCGCGTCATGTTGTCCTTGAAAGCGATGATTAGCGGAGCTGTCAAACTACCTACCATCATCTTCGACGAGATAGACACAGGCGTGAGCGGCAAGATAGCGGAAAAGATGGCAAACATCATGGTGGAGATGGGCAATAACAACCGACAGGTGCTCTCCATCACCCACCTTCCCCAGATTGCCGCCAAGGGTAGCCACCACTACAAGGTACTCAAGGAGGAAACAGACGAAGGAACCATCAGCCGCATGACAGAACTCAATCCCAAGGAAAGAGTCGAGGAAATCGCACAGATGCTCAGCGGAAGCGACATCAGCGAGGCGGCACTCGCCAACGCCAAGGAATTATTAAGAATATGAAAAAAATATATATGATTATGATGGGACTGCTGGTCGGAGTATCAACAGCCCTTGCACAGCCTGGAGCTGTGCAGAAAGTAGCCAAGAGCGTATTTACACTGACCACCTTCGACAAGGACGGCAACATCATAGCCTCCACACAAGGCGTTTTCATCGACAACAAGGGTACAGCCATCAGCACATTCAAGCCTTTTATCGGTGCCATCAAAGCGACCGTAGTCGATGCTACCGGCAAGTCGATGGAAGTAGATGCCATCATGGGAGCCGACGAGCTGTATGACATGGCGAAATTCAGGGTCAACGCCAATACGGCCGCTGCTCCAGTCGCCAACAAGGACGAAGCGGCAGGAAACAAGGTATGGCTCGTACCTTATTCTATCAAGAAGTCGCCATTCCAACAAGAAGCTATCAGCAGCGTGGAGAAATTCAACTCCTCGTACAACTACTACATCTTCACGACTACTGTGCCTGAGAACGCCGTGGGATGTCCTTTCGTCAACAAGGAAGGACAAGTCATCGCATTGATGCACAACAACGGACAGGTAACAGCCATCGATGCCAATTATGCCAAACAACTGCACGTGACAGGCCTCTCTACCCTAGACGCAGCTCTACGGGAAAGTGGCATTCGTACCGCCCTTCCCGACAAGGAGGCTGACGCCACCACGATGATGACCCTCAACAAGGGACAAAAATCGGCGGAAGACTATATGAAATATGCCAACGAGTTTATAGAGAAATTCCCTTCTTCTCCTTTTGGATACAAGGAAAAGGCACTCCTCATGACCAACAAGCAACAATATGCCGAAGCAGAAAAAGTGATGCAGGAGAGCATCAAGAAGGCATCCGACAAGGATGAAGCCCATGGCGACTTCGCCGACATTCTCTATCAGAAGGTCGCTTATGTGGGCGATTCCATCTACCCCTCCTGGAACGCCGACAAAGCTTTGGGGGAAGCCCAAAAGGCATACAGCGTCAAGCCACTACCGCTCTACAAGCACCAGGAAGCACAAATCAACTACTTGAAAAAAGATTATCAAAAGGCATACGACCTGTTCATGGAACTGACCAAGACCCAGATGAACAGCGGTGAGATCTGGTATGAGGCAGCGCAAGCCAAGAGTCAACTGAAGGCCCCGGAATCAGAAATCAAGGAATTGCTCGACAGTGCGGTATCCGTAGGTGTTCGCACCAAGATGGCTGGTCCATACTACCTGGCACGTGGCAATTTCCTCGAAGCACAAGGCAAGTATCGCGAGGCTTTGGCCGACTACAATCAGTATGACAGCATCGCACGCCCTGTAGCACCCACGTTTTTCTATGCTCGCTACAGATGCGAGCTACAAGTTCGCCAATGGCAGCAGGCATTGCTCGACATCGCCCGTGCATGTTATCTCAACCCGAAGGAACCTACATATTTTGCCGAATGGGCAAGTCTCGACCTTCGAGTGAAGCGATACGACGAGGGCTGCAAGGCAGCGCAAGCCTGCATCGAGTTGGCTCCAGAGTATGCCGACGGTTACCTCCTCCTCGGTATCTTACAGGCAGAGCAAGGCAACAAGACAGAAGCCAAGAAGAACCTGGAGAAAGCCAAGGCACTCGGTGATACCCGAGCAGAAGAATACATCAAGAAATATAAGTTGTAATATGTATTGAAGGCGGCTTCGTTCCGCCTTCAATAGAACTAATAAAAAAGTCGCAAGTTATAATGAAACTTGCGACTTTTTGCTTGATTGGGTGATTCCGTTGGGGTTCGAACCCAAGACCCACAGCTTAGAAGGCTGCGAGATAA
>CAVGEN010000067.1:0-49132 GCA_963628185.1 Waltera intestinalis
ACCTCGGCATTGCTAAAGGGTTACTTGTCAAGTGCAAAGATGACTGAGTAGTTACGTGTATTTGCCGAAAACTTCCTGATGGAATCAGTTGCCTACTGTCAAAACGGAACCGATGCCGCCATAGCTTACGTTGTACCTCATCAAGGCATCGCCTTTCTCGCCGTTTGTGATGGCACCTGTCTCCAAGGCATAAACTCGTTTGCATTTGTTGCAGATGACTGACTGGCGGTTGCCCGTCCATTCCAACGGAAAGTTGGTGCTGCTATATTGTGTGATACAGTTGGGGCATTGCCTGTCCCATGCCATGGGACCATTGAAGTTGGTCAAGCCCAATATGAAACCGTTCTTGGTAGCATCCTTGGTATCGTTGCCTGCTCCTAGATAGGTGTAGTTGGCGTAGTTTTCGGTGGCAAGGGTGAGGGGGATGTCTTCTGTTTGGCTTCGTCCGTCGTTGAGGGTGGAGTAGATATGCCATGCTCCATTCGACTTCGTGGCACTGACGAAGGTGTAGCTACCTTGGTTGTTGAGTGCGGTTTCGATGCTTGTCCCAGGGTGGTATTGGGTCTTGAAGATGAATTGGCAAGGATATCTACGGCTGATGCTGTTTTCGGCACCACATGCCGAAAACAGCATCATACACATTATTATATATATAGTATAAATTCTGTGTTTCATAGAAATTACTTGAGAAGTTCTTTCTCGGCTTCCTCCATGCGTTCGAAGTGGAACTCTGCGAGTGTGTGTTCCATCAACTCCTGTATCTTGTCGTTGCAGAGGTTGCCGATGCTACCTTCGTGAGTATGGTGAATGTCCTTGTTGGGCTTAAATTCGCCAGCTTCGATTTCCAATCCCACCTTCTTGTAGGCATCACGGAAAGGGGTACCGTTGGCGGCAAGTTGGTTCACTTCCTCTACAGAGAACATCGGGTCGTAGCGTGGGTCATCGAGGATATGCTCGTTCACCTCCATCTTGTTGATGATGTAAGCTGCCATCTGGAGACAGTCTTTTAGCTCGTCGAAGGCAGGGAGGAACACTTCCTTGATAATCTGCAGGTCACGGAAATAACCTACAGGCAGGTTGTTCATGATGAGCATCACCTGTTGAGGGAGGCTCTGAAGTTTGTTGCTCTTGGCGCGAATCAACTCGAAAACGTCAGGGTTCTTCTTGTGAGGCATGATGCTAGAACCCGTAGTACATTCTTTGGGCAACTTGACGAACCCGAAGTTTTGGCAGTTGAACATACAGGCATCGAAAGCCATTTTTGCCAATGTTCCTGCTACGGTAGCCATGGCGAAAGCCACGTTTCGCTCCATCTTTCCACGTCCCATCTGGGCATAAACCACATTGTAGTCCATGCTGTCGAAGCCTAGGAGCTGGGTGGTCATTGTTCGGTTGAGAGGGAAACTACTTCCGTACCCCGCCGCACTTCCCAAGGGATTGCGGTTGGTCATGCGGTAAGCCGCTTGGAGGAAAAGCATGTCGTCGGCAAGACTCTCTGCGTATGCACCAAACCACAGACCGAAAGATGATGGCATCGCTACCTGGAGATGTGTGTAGCCAGGCATCAGTACATCCTTGTATTGATTACTCTTCTGTATCAGCTCGTCGAAGAGAATCTTCACGGCATCTACAATCTCTTTCAACTCATGTCGGGTGAAGAGCTTGAGGTCAACCAACACTTGGTCGTTGCGTGAACGCCCCGAGTGAATCTTCTTGCCCATGTCGCCCAACTTCTGGGTGAGCATCAACTCCACTTGGGAATGAACGTCCTCTACACCGTCTTCAATGATGAACTCACCTTTGTCTGCGATGGCATAGATATTTTTCAACTCAGCAAGAAGCTGAGTCAGCTCGTCTTTCTCCAACAAGCCGATGCTCTCCAACATGGTGATATGCGCCATGCTTCCGAGCACGTCGTATTTGGCGAGATAGAGGTCTAGCTCACGGTCACGACCTACGGTGAAACGTTCGATTTCCTTGTTTACTTCAAAGTTCTTTTCCCAAAGTTTATGTGCCATTATTTTAGAATTTAGAGAATTTAAAGAAGTTATCGCTTCGCTTAGAAGTTGCAGCATTAGCTTAATCCTCGTATGGAATCATTGCCAGTGCATCGGCAATCTTTTCGATGCCTTCCTGCAAAGGTTTCTTCACCATACCCTTGATAAACATGTTGAGTTCAGCCTTGATGGTCAACTTCATCTTGCAGGAATACTCGCCAGTGGGGAGCAACTGAATCCAAAAGTTGAAAGGAACGGGGCTATTCTCTGTCTCAAACTTGATGGTCTTAGGAAACTCTCTATCGATGATGCGCATTTTTATCTCGCCCACCATAGGGGCTGTGATAGAGATGCTGTCTGTGTCAAACTTCAAGTCCTTGATTTTCTCCATCTGCTCTCGCTTGTCGGCGGGAATTTGGTCTTTCATCTGCTCAAACTTGTCCTTGAAACGCTGCAAGTTGTTGAGGTCGCTCAAAGTGTTGAAAACAGATTCCTGCTTGTGGGGAATCTGTTTGATGTTACTTTCAAATGTGCTTGTACTCATATTGAATATTCAATGCCTATATATTAATGATAGGTATTACTTCTTCCAGTTGGCAGGATCCTTGCGCCACTCGTGAAGCAACTCTACGTCGCTTTGTGCGATGTAACCTGTCTCAAGAGCCTCTGATACGACGTGTTCATAGTCGGTCAAAGTCACCAATTTTACGTTGGCATCAGCGAACGCCTTTTCGGCGATAGGGAAACCGTATGTGTAGCTGGCTACCATGCCGACCACCTCGTTGCCATTCTGGCGAAGCGCCTCTACAGCCTTCAGTGAGCTGCCACCGGTGGAAATCAAGTCTTCTACAACGACCACCTTTGCCTTAGGGTCGAGCTGCCCCTCAATGAGGTTCTGCATGCCATGATCCTTTGGTTTGGAACGAACATATACGAAAGGCAAGTTCAACTCGTCTGCTACCAAAGCCCCCTGTGCGATGGCACCGGTGGCAACACCTGCGACAGCGTCTGCTTCAGGGAACTGCTCCAAGACGGCGTGAACGAGCATGAGCTTCACATAGTTGCGGAGTTCTGGGTAAGACAAAGTCTTGCGGTTGTCACAATAGAAAGGAGACTTCCAACCAGAAGCCCAGGTGAAAGGATCGTTAGGCTGCAACTTGATAGCCTTAACTTTCAATAACTTAGATGCGAATTCTTTCTTCAGTTTGTCCATGATTATATCGGATTAAATTGTTATTTCCAGTGCAAAGGTACAATTCTTTTTGCTAACGTCCCCCTTTCAGTGGGTTAAAAGTTTTTAACTGCTAGGATATGAAGAAATATTTTCGTATTTTTGTGCCTTTAAAATGTGTATGAACAAGAATTATAAACTTAAAACATCGTGAAATGGTAAATAAAAAGCTACTAATAACACTCGGTATGACGACTCCCTTTGTTTGGTGTGGAGATGTTGCTGCCCAAACGGAGTCTGGCAGACCTGCTCATGCCTTGATGTATTTACAACCTGCAGCTGGACAAACTACGGTTCCTTTTGACTGGAATGATGTGGGGACGGAATTTCAAGTACGTTGGGGCATGGATACGGCTTGGGATGACGAAGGAAATGTACGCCGTGGAACCAACTACATCGGAACTCAGAACATGTCAACGGGGCGTATTTCCTTTCAACCTAGCGACTTGGTTGACGCAGAGGGCAATCTATCGGATGCCCAAAAGGAAGCCTTGGACTCTCGCATTTCGCATATCAAGTTGTCGGGTACGAAGTCGGTCGAACTCAACTGCGACCATGAGGCTTTGGATGCAACTAACTACAAGGGCAAGCCTGCGGAATGGTATAAGGTCATCAAGGCTACGGTGAAGTATGCGCAGTCCAAGGGACTCACCGTGGAGAGCATCGCTCCTTTCAACGAACCAGACTATACAAGTTGGAATGAAGGTAAGAAAGCTGACTTCCTTAATATTTGCAAGCTAATCAAGGCTGACGATGAGTTGGCAGGCATCCGCCTTTGTGGTGGCAACACGTTGAATTGCGACGAGGCTCTTTCTTGGTATAATTATCTCAAAGGGTATCTTGATGAAGGCAACACCCATCAGTTGGCAGGAACGTTCGATAGTTATGCCAACTTCTTCAAGACAGTGAAAGGCGATGGAAAGGTGGCTACTGCCGACGAGCTGCATAATGTGGGCGAGGCTATCGTCGGTGTCGAATATGGTATGGAGAACGGTATCTGGTGGAGCTTCGACGGTGTGGCGAGAGGCGAGTTCTGCAAGGCTAACATGGTGGGTGGAAGCAGGTTGGGATATGCAGAGGACAGGGATAGCTGGACGGCTGCTGCCGTTTACCGTCAGCCATCGGGAAGGGTGGATGGTTACATTGGTTCTTCGGAGCGTCAAGCCAATACTCATTCCTATGATTTTGTCTCAAAGGGGCGTGATGTCTATTATGACGGCTATGGTCCGATGCGTGCTTTCTCTGTTTCTATGCCAGGTGGGACTGGCTACCAGAATGGACAGACCAACGCCGAGCGTTTGGTGCAGATAACAAGTGGCGAGGATGTCCAGCCATATCCACTTGCCAGTGGTACCTATGTCATCATCAACAGTAGTACCAGAAAGGCTCTCTATGTTCCTGGAAAGACCGTGACGGCTGGTGTCACCGTCTCTTTGGATTCCTACAATAAGACGGCAACAGGGCAGCAGTGGCTTATAGAACCCGTAAAAGAACGTGTTGGCGGTGATTTCAGTTATGTCACCATGCGATCCATGACGGATAATACCATGTATCTTGACTTGCTTAATTGGAGTACTGTTGCTTATGGCACGCTTTGTGCCTATAATGGCGATGTGGGGAGCAACGAACAGTGGTTCTTTGAGTATGCTGGCAATGGCGACTATTATATTCGTTCTCGTCATTCAGGGTTGTATCTCCAAGCTAATTCATCTGCTTCTGTTTATCAGAACAGACTGGTCGATGCTCAGTCGAATGCTGCCACCAACAAATTTTTCAGATGGCGTATCTTGCCAGTCAATACAGCTTGGAACATAACGGCTCCTGCCGCACCGCAAGGTTTGGTGGCTGAGGCGCAGTCGGCCTCTGTGTTGTTGAGCTGGAATGCTAATAAAGAGACGGATTTGGAGGGATATATCGTGCTCCGTGCCAATGCCGAAGAGGAAACTCCTCAGTGGCAGGTCGTTGGACGACAAGTGGCTGATACCGCTTTTGTGGATAACTCTTGCAAGATAGGGGGGAAGTACTTGTATAAGGTAAAGGCGTACGACCATTGTTGCAACATCTCCAGACAGGCAAGCTCGGAGGTGAGCGTAGAGTTGCCCGATAGCCATGCGCTTGTGGCATGCTACGATATGGAAGCCAGCCCTCGTGACACGACCAGCAACTTGATGGATGCAGTGGCTGGCGGCACGGTGCAATATAGTTCTACTTCCAAAAAACTAGGTGAAAAGAGTCTTGTCCTCAATGGAACCAACGCCTTCTTGCAACTGCCGGCGCAAGTGGCTGGTTTTGAGGAGATGACGATTGCCACCTGGGTTAATTGGCAGAACACGTCTTCTTCCTGGACCCGTATCTTTGACTTTGGAAATGGTACGGATGAGTATATGTTCCTCTGTCCCAAGAATAATGGTTCAAAGATGCGTTTTGTCATCAAAAGCGATGGGGAGGAACATGTGTTGGAAGCAGCCAAGCTGACGAGTGGTTGGCATCATGTAGCTGTGACCTTGGGTGAGGACGGTGTCTTCTTGTATGTAGATGGTGCTCAGGCAGGAACCAGTGACATGGCATGTCGCCCATCTCAAATCCAACCGAGTCGCTGTTATATCGGAAGAAGTCAGTTTGCTGTCGATCCTTTGTTCAAGGGCAACATAGATGATTTCCGCATTTATAACTATGCTTTGTCTTCTGATGACATCGCCTTGATTATGTGTGGCGGACAGCCAACAGCCATCTCTACGCCTACAACTTTTGTTGCTCGGAAAGAGAAGAAGGAGATATATTCTTTGGAGGGTGCTCGTCGCCCAAGTCTCGGAAATGGAGTCAACATCGTGAAGACGACCCATGCCGATGGAACAGTGTCGGTGCATAAGTCGGTAATGCGAAAATAGTTCGCAAAGCGGTCATATAGAATAAGCACTTCCTTGCCACGGCAAGGAAGCGCTTTCTATTTACCAAGAATAATCTTGGTATTTTTTATAACTCTTTTTTATTTGAAAGGCATGAACCAGTTCTCTGGGTTGCTCAGGTCAAGAACTGGATCCTTGAAGCTAAGCTTGTCGCGAAGCCAGAGCGAACCATAGTTGCTACCCCAAGGGTTGCTGGCGTTCTTGTGGCGTGCGATGCGGCAGAGGTCGCCGAAGCGAGATCCTTCGAATGCAAGCTCCAATGCCATCTCGTCACAGAGGAGGTCTTCTACACAATCTTGTTCAATTTTGATACTGTCCTCCTTGGTCGCATTCTCTGGGTAGCTATGGTTGAGGGCTTTGAGCTTGTTTGCAATTTCTGTGCGATATTGATATTTAGAGCCATTTCCTTGGGTAATTCCAGCTCCACGAGAGTGGATGGCCTGGTTGCCGAGGGAGTAGATTCGAGTTTGGCTTTCTTCGTCGTTAAACACCACCCGGTTCTCTGCAGTCAAGAAAGGCATGGTCGTGTTCAAGAACTTCATGCCCTCTTCCGTCATGTACGTGGTGTCTTTCTCCAACTCGCTGTTCCAACCATCTTTCAGTACGGCGAAGGCAACGTCTGGATGCCCCATGCGGTTTACTGCTTCTGCCAGTTTCAAGTAGATGCCAGCCGTACGATAGAGAGGAATATTCGCATTGTAATACTTCTGGATAATCTTGACTGGCTCTGTCTGTGTAGAAATCTTGGCGGTGTTGTATGAGTTGCAATAGCGCAAGTCGCCGATGGACAGCGTGGCATACACGAGTTTGTTGATGCTTGCCGCACTAGAGAGCTCGCCGGTGGCATAATAGTACTCTTGGCTGTCAGACAACTTAAGGTATTCGCTTGATGCTTCCAGTGCAATGCTTTCGTTGACATCCGTGCCCGTGGTGTTTGTATAATAGTTGTAGCCAAACAATCCTGGCAAGGAGGTGGTTTCTCCACGCAATTTGTTTGTAGCCATGGCTACAAGAGATTGGGTCTCTATATCGGACTTCCAGGTGCTGGTCCAACCCCCAGAAGATACTAGGCTAGTTATCACACCACTACCGCTTCTGAATGCGGCAGGCAATTTTTGCTGGTCGGGATACATGCTGATGCGTGCGGTGTAGTTGTCGGCTGTCAGCTTGTTCTTTTTCAGATAGTTGAAGTAATGCTCTACAGCCTTTGCGTAATCACCTTGCTGTCCTCTTTCCAAGTAGAGGTCACCGAGGATTAGCCTTACGGGAATCATCATTTTGGAACTGGCTATCTCCTTTGTTTCGCCTGCGTCGGTGTAACCTAAACTATATTTTCCCCAGTTTGGAACAGGCAAGTCAACATATTGCTCCAAGTCTGGGGCAAGTTCTGACACGATTCCGTCTAGGTCTTTCTTTGGTAATTTGTTGGCAGCCTCTATGCTGGCGATGTCTGTCAATGGTTGTGTGAAGAAAGGTACGGAACCATAGTTGCGGGTCAATTGGAGGTAAGCCCACGCACGGATGGCCTTTGCTTCTGCATACTCCTTCATGGCTACTTCGCTGGAACCTGTCATTAAGGTTGTATCTCTGTGGGCGATGTAGTAGTTGCAGTTGTTGATGATACGATAATACACGTAGGCTGAGTCGTATTTGTTGCCATCGGCGTAGTCAAACTTCGCCAGGCGTTGCAAGTCGGTGGAAGCTTTGCTGGTGGTCGCAAGGAGGTCACCACGAAGTTCGTTGACAAGCACGTTCTGGTCGATGGCTTGCTGAACACCTTTCAGGATGCCGCTGATGTAGAAGATGGAGTCAACCTTACTGTCGAGTGATGGATTGTAAACATATCGGTTGGAGCCATCGTCAAACATATCACTGCATGAGCCAAGTGTGATTGCTGCCATAGTGGCTGCTATGAAATATTTAATTTTCATCATTTTTATATGCTTTGTGATTGTTGTGTTAATATTAGAGATTGAGCTTGATACCTACGGTGAAGGTACGGCCCTGTGATACGCAACCGGTGTCGATGCCCTGGTAGAGCACTGCGTTGGATGTTGACATCTCTGGGTCACCGCCAAGGTACTTGGTGATGGTGAAGAGATTGTTTGCTTCAGCCCATACCTGTAGTCCTTGCAGCCATGCTGAGTTTACGGGTATCTTGTAGTTGACGTTGAGCGAGCGTAGCTTGAAGAAACTACCGTCCTCTATCCAGCGGTCGCTGAATCGTGAGTTGCCCATCTCGTCATTGTAGGAGATACGTGGTACATTGGTTACGTCACCTTCGTTACGCCAACGCTTGAGCATATTGGTCGTCTGGTTGTAGAAATTGCTACCTCCTTCGATGATGCTGCGCTGGTAGTTGAAGATGTCGTTGCCGATGGAGTAGCCGAATACGGCTGATACCGTGAGGTTGCCCCATGTGGCACGTGCAAACAGATTGCCGTAGATGTCAGGGTTCGGGTCACCGATGATGGTCTTGTCATTCTCGTCGATGACCCCGTCACCATTGAGGTCAACGAAGTGAACATCTCCTGCCTTGAAGTACTGCTTGGCACCCGACTCGTCGAGCTGGTAGAGATAACCGTCTTTGCCAGCTGCCTTTGCCGCTGCGTCTGTGGAGAATACACCTGCAGTCTTATAACCATAGAATACGCCTGCGCTATGTCCTACAAGTGTCGCAATGTTCTTGGTTCCATAGATGGAAGATGTGTAGCCGAGTGCTCCTTTTGCATTGCCGTCGAGGGCTAGGTAACTTTCGTTAGGCAGCGATTTGATTTCGTTTTTGTAGTGTCCCAGGCTGGCACCTACTTCCAAGGTGAACTTGCGGTTGACGATAGGCTTGCCGTTCAAGCTGAACTCTACACCCTTGTTGTCCATGCTACCTTCGTTCGACCAATAGCTCTTCACACCTGCGACAGGTGTCGTGAAGTCCTTGATGGTGAGCAGGTCGGTGGTATGGTTGTAATAGTAGGTGAAGCTTGCTCCTAAGCGGTTGTTGAGCCACTGGCTCTCGAAACCTACGTTGAAGCGATGGGTCTTTTCGAATGTTACGTTCTCGTTGCCGATGTTGTTCAATTGGACTGCTGGAACTGAGTTGTGGAGGAACTTCAACACCTCGAAGGAACTCTTTGCTGCCTTGTTGTTAATGTTGTCATTACCGCTGATTTCGTAGCCGGCATTCACGCGTAAGTAGTTGAGGCCAATGTTCTTTGGGAACCAGTTCTCGTTGGTCATCACCCAACCTGCTTGTACACTTGGGAACAATCCCCAAGCCACGTCGCCGATGCGCAGACTTGTTGCGTTCTTGCCGAAAGTGCTGCTACTCTCCATGGAGGCTGCTACCTGTAGGAAGTAACGGTTGCGGTAGTTGTAGTCAGCTTGTGCATACCAGGTGAGACTTGTGTTCTTGTAGTCGTTACCAGTTGCGTCTTTGAAGTCCATGTTGTTGGAAACATTTGGCAACTTGTCGTTACCTGCCGACTTGTACTGCCCCGATGGATTGTTCATCTCGTAGTTGTAGTTGAGGTATCTGAAACCTCCAAAGGCGTTCAGTGTATGGGCACCCCAGATGTGCGAGAAGTCCAGCCGGGTATCGCTCATGATGGTCTCTTCCTTGGCGAAGATGGAGGCAGACAAGGTCTGTACCTGGCCCAATCCTTCTACATAGAATGTAGGAACACCGCCTTTTGGACGATAGTAGCGTTGAGAGTTACGGTTCAATGTGTAGTTGATGTTCTCTCGTATGCTGAAGTCCTTGCTGATGTCAAACTTGGGTGCCAAGCGAATGTGGAACATAGAGTTCTCCATACGGTTCTTGTTGTTGCCGCTGCCATTTATCAACAGGGCGGTAGGGTTTGCCAAAGATAGGTTCTGGCTCAAAGGTGTCAAGAAATCGTCCGCCTCCGACAAGGTTGGAGACAGCTCATGAGTCGTGTTGTTATACTGGTATGGATTCAAGATTGGTGACTTGATCAATGCCAGGAGGGTAGGCGAGGTGACAGTTCCTTTGGTGAAATCGCTAGGTGCTCCATCGTCGAATACGTTACGGCTAAGTTTCACGTAGTCGATGTCAAACTGCGTGGAGAGCCCCTTGGTTATCTTCAAGTCGCTGTTGAAGCGGATGTTGATGCGATTGAAACCATTCTTCTTGACAGTGCTCTGTCCGTCGGTATAGCCCAGGGAGAGGTTGTACATACCTACGTCGTCACCACCCATCACGTTGATGCTGTAGTTCTGGCTCAATGCTGTCTCATATACTTCCTTGCTCCAATCTGTATTATTATGGTACGTGTTATAATAATAGTTGCTTGGGTCGGTGGTCAAGAAGTTGAGGCTCTTGTTCTCAAGAATCTTGTCGATGTTCGGGTAGGTAGCCAGCATTTCTGTTGCGTAAGTCATGTACTGGTCTGCGTTCATTACCTCTGGAAGTCTAGGCACGAGGTTCACGCCCACACCGATGTTTGCGTCGATGCGGGTAGCGATGGAGTGACCACGGCGAGTCTCAATGACGATGACACCATTGGCACCCTTGGCTCCATAGATGGCCGTACCGTTCTTCAAGACTGTGACTTTCTCAATGTCGGCAGGATTGATGTTGAGCAACTGGTTGTTGTAAGATCCCATTTGCAAGGTAGTGCCGTCATATTGCATGTCCATTGGAACGCCATCTACAACGATCAATGGCTGTGCGTTGGCATTCAACGAGTTCAAGCCACGGATGAACATGGCAGAACCGATGCCTGGGGCACCCGAACGCTTGATGGTGCGAACATCGCCGCCTAGCTGTTCGCCGATGAGGTCTTCGATAGTAGTCTGTGTCGTGATGTTGGTCTTGACGCTTGCCTCGCCACCGAGCTTAGTACCATTGGTGTACATCTCGTTGAATTTGTCGCTGAGCATCTTGGCCTCCACCTTGTTGGTGCCGGCAATGGATACTTGTTGACTAGCGTATTGTGAGGTGAAGAGGTAGAGCGAAGTTGTGAACGTAGGCACTTTGATGGTAAAGTTACCTTTGCCATCGGTCATGGCTGCGTAGTTGGCATTGCCCAAGGCTTGGATTTGGACTCCATTGAGGGGCTTGCCTGTCGCAGCGTCAAAGACAGTACCAGATACTTCCTTCATTGGATAGTTTGGCTGCTTTTTAGCTACCGTTGTCTTCGTTTTATTCTCGACGTTGTCGGTTGTTTCTTGGGCATTGATTTCAGCGGCTGCTGCCATCAAGCCCATCATAGCCAATATTCTGAAATTTATCATTGTCTTCTATTGTTGAGTTCTTATTATTAATAGGTGTAGCTTGTGAGATCCCAGAAGATTTCTGGCATGTCATCTTTGTATTCTTCACCACTATCTCCATTGAGGGCCTTTTGCGCCTGGTAGTATTTTACGGCATCCATTGGCACTAATGTGATGCCTGCGATGCGGAGCTGCATGCTTTTACCTCCTGTTGCTTTGTCACCACTACGTATGCAGAATACAGGGTATGCGACAGGGTCTGTCTCCTGGTCTAGATGACGGTAGCAGAAGTTAGGGGTGAAAATTCCCATGAACTTTGATACGATATTTGATTCTTCGTTCGTGCCGTAGTCGAATTTTACATTTGTGTAATTGGTAGATGAGCCAAAGTCCTTTTTCAATGCTACAGGGCTGAACGTTTTCAGCGTACCACCTGAGGCGGAGTTTTGGAATTGGCGTATCTGCAAGGTCTGTGTCTCTACTTCGGCTTCCTCGTCAGTGATGTTGGCTGGAACCATGGTGAGATAGACTGCGTATGATGTTGACCACATCTCTGGTACGTAGAAATAAACCTCAGGTACCGATCCTGCATTAGAAACGACTTGGTAATAAGCGGTTGAGTGCATGGAACCTTTTACATTCGGGTTTCTTTTTTCATCGCTCACGGTTACGTTTTGTGCCAAGGAAACCTTATCCACACCAGCCTGATAGATGCCGTTTTGTGCTCTCAAGTGGATGACTGGACACCAACTGTCCCATGGCTTGAGGCGGATGGAGTCTGTGATCCAGGCATTACCGTTGCTGACCACTTGTTTCTGTGCTCCCTCGAACAAATCTGTAGCATCATTGACGAATCTTCTGTTGCCTTGGTAGTCGAGTGTGTTGCAGATGACATAGCTGCTGGTACTTCTGATGGAGTCCAAGGCCTCTGTGGGCTTGTCTCCTTTTTGGAATACTCTGTTTACAGAATGGCTGTAAATCAAAGGCTCTAGGATGGCGTGGGTTGTGTAGTAGTTTTGCAGACTGTCTGCATTGATGGTCTTTACACCCGATTTGTTGTATTCCAATTCACCCTTTTCGTTGTTTTCGTAGGTGAATGATTCGATAGTCTTTGGAAACTTGTAATAGGATGACACTTTGTCGTATGCAGCCTTCCAGGCCTTGTCTGTAGGAACAATCATGGTATAGGTGCTGTCCTCGGTGGTCAGGTCTGCATTCAAGTCTTCAAACAACTTGTTGCTCTCTTTCATGACCGAGTCAAGGTAGGTGATGTCACCATCTTTCATCGGACCTTCGATACTGTTGTCCTTGTCCAGTTCCTTCTTCATGTTCTTCTTGAAAATCTGTGCAAGATTTGTCATGTTGGAGTTACGCAAGAACAGCTCGTAGAAGTTTGGACGGAAGTCCATATAGCTGTCCAGGTAATGAATCATACCATTCCTTCCAAGAATGTTGAGGCTGTCCATGGCGATGCTGCCGAATGTGTAGTCGCCATTTCCCTTGAACTCCATCACCTTCTTGTTGAGCAAGTGTACTCTTTCTTCTACGCTGCCTGTAGCTCTATGGAATCCACGTGCTATATGGTTGTTGAGGAACTCTGCCTTGAGCAAGCTGTCGCTCATGGCATTGTATTTCTCGAAGTCATAAGTGTCGTTCTTGGGAGCCCATACGGTGTAAGTCTGGTTCCCGTCCAAGGCTTGGTCGTAACCGACTTTTTGCAACAACGTGGCAAAGTTTGTTAAGCTGGAGTCATTGCTGATTTTCTCCCAAAGAGTCTTTTCTGCCCTTTCTGGGCAAGTGTCAACTCCATAATGGTCATCCCAGTCGCTGCAGCTTTGGAACCCCAAAGCTACAGCTGCTGTAATTACTATATACTTAATTTTCATATCTTTTGTATTTCTTGTTTTTGATTCTGGTTAGAATACGTCCTCAGTGAGTGTTGGGTGGTTGTAGATGTACTGTGGCACAATCTCAATGTAGTCTAGCTCAAACTCAGCACTGGTGTTCTCTGGCATGGCTGTCTTGAAGCGAATCCAGTTGTCCTCTCCTTGCTTGAAGAATTGCTTGGTGATGACACGGCGAACGTGAGGTTGCTTGTTGATGTAACAGCGGGCAGGGTCGGTGATACCCTTCTTGTAGTTACTGAAGTACTGCGGACCACGCATCCAACCACGGTTGTGCATCGCCTTGTCTGTGGCAGCTCCCAGGTCGCTCTCCTTGCTAGGGTCGATCCAGCCGATGGTGGACGATTCTGCACCAACTCGTTGGTCAAGTGGGATGTCGCATGGCGTCATCTTGGAACGGTCGGAAGAGTGGCCCAGGAAGAACTGTACCATGGTACGGTTTCCTGTGATTACATAGCCGAATCGCAACTCGTAAGTTCCATCCTTCGGAACAGGTGGCAACTTGATGGCAAAGTCGTAGGCTCCTTTCACGAACAATTCATCGCCTTGGTAGTCAAGCCAGCAATCCCAACCAGGATTAAAGCCGTTGTTGCCAGTCTTTGCCTCGTCCTTGGTCAAGTAATATACACGTGAGGATTCACCGTTGTAGATGGCCATGTTCTCGAAGTAACCTTCTGGGAAACGAATCTCGGCAACCTTCGGGTTGCTGCGGCCAAATCGGGATGAAAGGTCTTCGAAAGAGTAACCTCTGAAGTTGTTGGTCATACTTTCGTCGAGCAATGCCATAAACTCAAAACGCATACGCTCGTTGAGCACCTTGTCGGGAACATCTGCGTTGTAGATCAGTATTTTATTGAGGGGATGGATGTAACCATTGGATGCTTGGCGGGTGGTGACACTGCCTTCTCCTACCAAGATGCCGTCGGCTACTACTTGGTTGGCAAGCTGGAAAGCATCACTTTTTGTGGAAGTACTACCTGCTACCGTTGTCAGGGTAGGGGTATTCAACTGGCGGTTGATGTAGATATGGTTTACGGTTCCGTGGTCCTTCACGCCGGTCAACTTGAACATGGTGTGAGGCAACAGGGTACGTACATATTCATATACGTCCATGTCTTCCAACTCATTGTAGGAATATACCAACTTGTCCATGGAAAGGGCATATTTCAAAATATGGTAGCGTAGGAACATATTGAGTGTGTTCCACTGGTTGGTGTAATCCTTGCCCGTGCTGATGACGATGCTTGGGTTGTCTTCCACATAGCTGTACCAGCTGGCGCAGTTCTTGTACCATTCATTGGCTTTCTCTGCCAGTTTCTCCCATGAGTCTATACCCTCGGCCTTCAAGACTGCGTCTGGCTCGGCGAAAACGGTGAAGCCAACCTTGCATTTCTCTGGATATTCGGCATAAGGGTAGGTGGTCTCAGGGTCGATGTTGAACCACGAGATGCCTTCGGTACGTTCGTTCTCATGCATCACCTCGTCAAGCCCTGTTTGCTTCAAGGCTTCGCACCAGATGCCATATACGCTGTTGCCATCCTTGTCCTTCATGCTTTCCATTTCGTCCAGGATGAAGTTGGTAGAGCGATAGAACAAGTGGTCGGTGATATGTACGACACCGTTTTCCACCTCTTGGTCTTTGAGGATAATCTTGCAGACACCATCGATGGTGATGTCTTCGCCTACAAGTTTCGGTGTCTGTGTGTTGCCGCCCATCATGGTGATGTCGGAACCGGAAATCAAGTCGTTGCTGGTTTTCTTCTGGCCCGTAATCTGCGACTCGATGATGTCCTTGCAGAGAGAGTCGCACTTTTCAGATTTCCAAAGGCGGTTGACAACGCTGTCCCGGCTGATTTCCTCTCCAGTGTAGAGACCGTTGTGATTGGTACTCTTGGTATCTTTGTAGTATAAAGAGTCGATGTATTCTTTGATAGCCTCGTTGGTAGGTGCAAAACATGTGTATGTACCGTATGCAGACAAACGGTCTGACATGCCTGCAATATCAGAAATCTTGGTGAAGTCTGACAAGGTCGAGTCGCTGCGCAAGTAGTCGATGACGGTTTTTCCCGTGAAGGTATAGAGGTTGCTTTCATCGATTTGCTCGGAGCACGATGAGAAGGCAAGGGCACCTAATGCTACACCTGCTACCATGCCACCTATCTTATTAATGAACTTTGTCATAAAGCGATACTATTTTTGGTTTCTTGTTAATTGTCTTACTCTAGGTTTTTCTCAGAAGTCTGTGTCTCCACCCAAACTGGGTTCTGGTGAATCAACTTGTTGGTCTTGGTCTCCGATTGGTAGATTGGCCAGTAGAGATATGCCTCGGTCCTGAACTTGTAGAGATTGGTACCATATTTGGTTGCCAAGATGTCCTTGAACTGGTTGCCTGTATTGCCCAGTGAAGGATAGTTGCTTCCGTTAGGGTCTATCTCGTACAGTGTCCTGGTAGGATCTACGCCCGTCATGTGGCGATAGCAGTAGCGCAATAAGTCGAACCAACGTTTTCCTTCGAAACAAAGCTCACGTCCTCTTTCCTGGAGACATAGCAACTCCATCTTCTCCTGTTTGTTGTAGTTGTTCGTATAAACCAGCGTGTCCTTGAGGGCTGTTGTGGCGATGGAACGCTTGTTGACAGCCTGAATCAAGTTGAAAGGCTCTGTATATTTCTTTGTTTCGGTGCCTGCCAACTGGATTTGTGCTTCCGCTTTCATCAGCATCACGTCTGTGATTCTGTAGATGATCCAGTTTTGGCTGAATTTTTCGTATGCACGTGTCTGGATGTACGAACTTCCCTTCTTTGTGCTGGGGATGCCAGAATTCATTCCATCATAGATCATCTTTTTAACCTCATACGAATAGTAGTTGTCATCATTCACACCATAGCTGCTGTCGTAGAAGCGATAGTCGTTCTCCGACTGGAAGTAGCTCGCTATGTTGGCGCTGCTTGATGCTGGTGTAGGGCTGTCGCCGAGGGCAGCTCCTACCGTTGCCGTTCCCACCAACAT
Source organism: Waltera intestinalis (assembly GCA_963628185.1). Lineage (GTDB taxonomy): Bacteria > Bacteroidota > Bacteroidia > Bacteroidales > Bacteroidaceae > Prevotella. Next base: position 16,279 of record CAVGEN010000067.1, read on the forward strand.
GCCGTAAGTTGCCGATTGCTGGCCGTTCTTGTAGTAATAATTACACAATTGGGTATTGGAGTTGTTCTCACCGTCAAATGGCAATTCGAGCACACTTTCCAAGGAATATCCTTTGACGAAGTTGTAATAGCTGGCAAGGTTTCCCTTGGTCAGATAGTATTGCGCTCTCGTGTTGAGGTAGTTGCTCTCATTGCTTGTTCCCTTGACGTTTTCCTCGAAGTAGTTGAAATGCGACTGGATTACCTTGTCGGCATTGTCAACGCACGCTTGGTAGTATTCCTTGCTCTTAGCTGCGTCTGTGCCTGCCCAAAGGGATGCTCTCCAGAGATAGACATCTGCCAAGATGGCGTGGATGGCATCCTTGCTAAGCAAGCCGACGGTACGCCAGTCGAAGCTGTTGCCTTGGTTGAACACACCATACTTGTAACATCCATTCTCGGCTTCCTGCAAGTCGTTGATGCAGAGCTGGAGGGTTGAGTCCGGTGGTAATTGGCCGTCAACTTCCATGTTGTCGGTGTTCTCGTAGGCTTTGGTCACGTAAGGAATGTCGCGGAATGCTCGTATCAGGTAGAAGTGGCTGAGGGCGCGCAAACCTAGCAATTGGGCGCGTACACTCTGGTAGTCACCTTCCGTGAACTCTGGGTCTTTTTCCATGACGGCAGGTGCGTGCGCCAAAATCAGGTTGCACGTGTTAATCACGTTGTAGAACGAAGACCATGAGTTGTAGCCGCTGCTTGGATACAGGTCCACGTTGGAGATGTTGTCCAACGTGCTGTTGGTAAGGGATGGATGCTTCTTGAGCTCGTCCGAGCGATAGTCGCCCCACATGATCATTCTTTCGATGTTTCCACCGGATAGCATTGCGAGATAGGCTCCCGTTACCATCTGGTCAACATCTTCTTTGTTTTGCCAGAAATTCTCACCGATGGTCTTGTCGGTAGGATAAATGGTCAAGAAGTCATTGCATGAGCTGAGCGACAGTAAACTGACTGCTGCCACTGCAATGCTCTTGAAGATATTTTTATTTTTATTTTTCATTGTTAGTCTCTGTTTTATGTTGGATTAAATTCCGATGCGCATACGAAGGGTGAATGACTTGCTTCTTGGTGTCTGCGAACTGTCTGATGCAAAGTTCCAACCGTTGTTCGTGTGCTCTGGGTCTGTGCCGCTGTACTTGCTCCATACAAAGATGTTCTGTCCGCTCAAGTCGAAGCGCAACTGGTTCAAGCCGAAGTGCTTCAAGAACTTCTTTGGAACAGTGTAGCTCAAGCTGATGTAGCTGAAACGCACGAATGATGCGTCTTCTACGTAGCGGTCGCTACCCAACCAGTTGTAGCCATAGTTGTAGAGGGCACGTGGAATCTCTGTGTTGTCACCGTTCTTGCGCCAACGCCAGTTTACTGCGGAACTTTGGTTGGTTGTGTCATACATCTTCTCCAATCCCATGCGGGCGTAGTTGACTACCTTGAATCCTGTACGGAACACAAAGTTGGTACGCAATGACCAGTCGCCATAGCGGAATGTCATACCAAAACCTCCCGAGAACTTTGGATTTGAGTTGCCGAGATATACCATGTCCAATGAGTTGATGGTACCGTCGTGGTTTACGTCTTCATAGATGGCATCACCACCGTCAAACTTGTAGGTCGATCCACCATCCTTGTAATTGTAGGTCATGCGCAAAGGCGAACCGTCTGAACCCGTGATAACCTTGCCTTCCTTGTTTAAGGCGATAGGCGCAGTCTTGCCTGCTGGCAAGAACTCGTTGTTGATGTAGTCAACAAGTTGTTCGTTCGTCCAGTTGTTTTGGCGGCGCATGTTGGTCAAGTAGTCGTAGGTATATTGATATACGCCCTTGCTGCGCAAACCGAAGATGGAGCCGAGGGCGTTGCCCACCTGGATGCGCTTGAAGTACTTACCGCGGCTGTCTGCGGTCCAGTCTTCATTGATGCCATCCAATACTGTCTGGTCCATCTCTGTAATCTTGTTGAAGTTCTGTGCGATGTTGAAGCTGGCATCCATGGAGAACTTGCCTGCCTTGATGAATTTCTTGGCAGTAATATTGAACTCCCAACCCTTGTTCTCCATCGAACCGATGTTCTTCCATGCCAAAGAGGTGAAACCTGTCTGTGACGGGATTGCCACGCCTGAGTTCAGCAAGTCCTTGGTCTTCTTGAAGTAGTAGTTGAAGTCAGCCTCGATCATATCGTCGAAAAGTCCAAGGTTGGCACCGAGGTTCCATGAGGTTGTCTTCTCCCATTTCAAGTCTGTCAGCTGCAGGCCGTCAACGTAGGTTACAGGAAGGTTGCTGGTACCGTTACCATACACGCTGCCTGCTGCATACTTGGCATATTGCAGATACTCTGAGCTAGGGGTTCTACCATTGACACCCCATGATGGACGGAATGCGAGCATGGACAGCACGTTGCGCGACCACTTCATCCAAGGCTCGTTGCTGATGTTCCAACGTAGGGATACACCAGGGAAATAACCCCATTTATTCTTCTTTCCAAAACGAGTCGTACCATCGGCACGGACTGTGACGTCGGCATTATAGAGACTCTTGTAAGAGAAGTGGGTTGAGAACACGCCTGACATGCTGCGCCATTCTCCATTACTGGTTGACATGTCCTTGATTTCCGTAGGAAGGGTAGGGGAACTGACGCCCGTCACCAACTTGTCCTCACTTACGTTCTGGCCATAGCTGGTTCCTGATACCAATTCCCAACGACCCAACATCATCCAGGAGAAGTCTTCGTTCCTGAATTTTGGGATGAAGGTCAGCTGGTGACGTGTCTGGAACTGGAATGAGTTGTAGTCATACATGGTGTATTTGTTGTAACTGCCACTGTTCCAACCATCGGTGGTCAAAGCTCCTGGATAGTAGGTTGGGTTGCTCTTGGAGTAGATGTCCAAATATACCTGTCCCTCATAGTCCAAACGTGTCTTGTGGTCATCGTTGCCCAAAAGGTAGTAGTTGATACGGAAGTCTGGGGTGATGCGGTAGGTCGTTTCGTTGTCCCATGCCAGATTGGCGATGGCTACAGGGTTGCCGATGTCGCGTACCGACTTGAGTTGTAGGGAGGACTTGCCGCTTGCCGTGGAGCCTTCTGCGTCTGTGTTTGCTGACGGCAGCATGGCATAAAATTCATTGGTGTCATTGCCGTTTCCGTCCTCACGATAGATACTCATGTTTGGAGCGATTGACAAGGCCTTGCCCAAAATGTTGTTGCCGTAGTTCTTTTGGTTCTTGGTGTAAGTCAGTGGGAACTCTGTCGTAAACTTCAGTTTGTCGCTGACATAGTATTCCAAGTTCAGACGGGTGGCGAAGCGGTTCAATACCTGCTTGATGATGGTACCGGTCTGGTGGTCGTAGTTGGCGGAGATACGGAACACGGCTTTCTCGCCACCACCCGTGATGGTGATACCATGGGTTTGGTTCCATCCCGTCTGGGTAACGGCCTTCACCCAGTCGGTGTTGTCGTTCCAGTTGTTGTACTCTGCCCAACTCTGGTTGTAGTTCAGCTCATTGATGTTGGTTGTGGCAGATGGACTCTGGGTAGGGTTGTAAAGTTCCTCCTTCATCAGCATGGTGTATTCGTCACCGGTCAAGAGGTTGTAACCCTTTGGCTGCCAGGTTCCCTGAAGGGAGAAGTTATAGTCCACGCGAATCTTGCCTCGCTTACCACGCTTGGTCTTGATACTGATGACACCATTGGCACCACGGGCGCCCCAGATGGCGGTGGCTGCTGCGTCTTTCATGACATCGATGCTCTCGATATCGTTTACGTTGATGGAAAGCAGGGAACTGTAAGTCTCCTCTGTAGCCGTTGACCAGTCTGTGTCCTTGGCATCAGGCACATCCATGATGTTGCCATTGACAACAATCAGTGGCTCGGAGGAACCGTTGATGGTTGTCACACCACGCATACGCATCGTGGTACCAGCTCCCAGGTTACCGGAGTTGGCTACGATGTCGAGACCGGCGATTTGACCTTGCAATGCTTCGTCGGCACTGGTGAAGGAAAGACCATCGACCACCTCCATGTTCATGGTCTGCGTCGCTACAGACACCTCGTCCTTAGGAATGCTCAGACCGTCGCCACGGAAACGCTGCTTGGCGGTGACGGTGACCGTTCCCAACTCGTTGGCATCCTTGAGTTGGATGTTGAATGATGTCTCGTTGCCTATGACCTTGGAAAAAGTCTTGTAACCTACGTAGCTGACTACCAGTTTGTTCTTGGGATTCTTGATGGCTAACTGGAAGTTACCGTTGACATCGGTAATCGTCGCATTGACGTTACGGTTGTTGGCGTCTTTCTCAATCACATTACAACCGACTACAGGACCGAAGTCGTCCGACACGGTACCTGAAATACGGTGGTCTTGGGCAGAGACAGCCATTGCGCTGCATAAGGCTCCGACGGTTATGTATGTTCTTATATTGTTCATTGTTTAATAAGCTTGGTTGTGAATTTATTTGTAGAACTTGGCTCCGCGCTTCTGTGCGTCGTACAAGCTGTTGAGGTGGTTCAGACGAGCTTGCTTGGCAGCAGAGGTGTTGCTGCTGAAGCTTTGGTCGTATCTGCCTGTTGTCTCCCAGCAGAGTGGTTGCGAAATCTCATGGATGGCAGTGAATGAAGATGTGTTGATCTGCTGCTTGTAGAAAGTGTAGTCGCGTGCCATGAAGTTGGCGAGTTTCCCACTGTTCTCGCTGACTGTCACCAGCTTGCCTGCCTTGTCCTTGACCTGCAATGTTCCGCTTCCGCCTTTCACGTCGATTCTCTGGTAGGCACCGTCGATGTTGCAAGATGTGAGGTAGCGGCGGCTTCCGTCGTCCAATGTTTGGGCATCACCGTAAGCGATGGTGTTGTCTGCATAGAGGGCGAAGTCCTGGAAGTGGTAGCGGATGAAACTTCTGATGGCTTCTGCCATCTTCAATGCTTTGGCCTTGGCCGCTGCGAGACCTTCTTCGTCGGCGTGCTCGGCATCGTCCATGACTTGCTTTACCTCATCCCAAGTTGGGAGTCCTTGTGAAAAAGCAATGTCCATGGCTTCGTTGTCTGGCGCATACAATGTGTAATTGTATGTGTTGTAGAAACTTACATTGTAGTCGAGACAGTCGTATTGCTTGTTGATGGTGATGTTGTTGTCGAAGACGTCTGTGAAGACGGTGTATTGTTTTTGGTTTGTTGAGTTTACACCTATCTTTGTCAACAACTTGCTAAGCTCTACTGGTTGGCATAGCTCCAAGAACTTGGAGAACTGTGGGTTGGTGCTCAGACAGCCATATACGCTGGTCTCCGGCGCCTGAATCACATGGTTGATGACGAAGGAGCTGCCGTTGCTGTAGTCGGTCGTTGCTTCTTCGATTGTTGAGGCTTCCTGTGCCACATTATTATTAATATAGCCGTTAATCTGTGCTCCACTCTTGACGGTAGCCCCGATATTCGTGCCGCTGATTACGATTTCGCCGCCATGCTTGGTCTTGTAGAACCTGTTGGTGCCGAAAGCCTCTCCTTGTTCGAGCGATACGGTGTGGTAGTTCAAGATGTCTTCCATGCGGTCGAGCACGGTACCCAGCTGCACGATTGTGGAGTCGGCGCTGATGGAGCCTGTGCTAGGATTGTACTTGAAGGCTGACACGGAGATGTTCTTGTCTTTGTTCACATCTTTATAATAGAAGTGGAGTACACGTGGTCCCTCTGAGTAGTTCTTGCCCAGGGATACGGGATCTACATAGTATTGTCCGCTGCCGCAGAACGCAGCGTTGTTTGGCAGGAACAAGGCGTAGTTGGCAGAACTTGCTCGCAGGAATGCGTAGAAGTTGAGCTTCATCTGGTCCTTGTCCTGGATAGCCCAGTTGATGACACCTAAGTCGCGGGCTTTGCGGAGTAACGCTGGGGTTGAGACGATATTATAAGAAATAGGTGGAACGACACGGTCGAGCATATACAGGGCTCCGTTGTTGGCGATGCGGATGTCGTAAGCACCGTTCTTCTTGACTACGTCTTTTAGTTCTATGCCGATAGGGTCGCTCGCCTCGTCCATGATGGTGCCGAACTTGCTAGGTACTGATTGTACGAAAGAGGTGTTCATCATGTTGTTGACGAACGAACGGATGATGTTGATTGGGATGCTGTCGAGGTTTTCGCCGAGGTTCTCCTTGGTGTTTGGCTTCTTGGCATAAAGGTTGATGATGTTGTAACCACCGTTCGACGAGTTGAGGAAGTAGTCTTCCACGGCCTGGTCGGTAGGAACGAACATGGAACCCATGTCGGCGAGCATGGAGCCGTATGTGCTGTAGTACTGGTTCCATCCCGGGTCGTACTTGAGGAGCATATCGTTGGAGAGGGCTACCTGCTTAGGGTCTCTCTGCAATGCCACGGCACCCTGTGAACGCTCGCTGAAGTAACGCAACTGGAAGATGGAGTCGATCACCTGCTTGCCGTTGAGCACAGCGTAGTCATTATAGTTGTTGGTGGTTGACGCATCATAGTAAGGTGCGCAGAAACGGTCGAGCATACGGCTGAACAACTTGGTGTCGCTTGCTTCACGAATCATCTGCGCCATGTTGCCAGGAGGTACGATGACACCGTCGGTCTGGTTGATATAACCATTTTGGCAGGTTACGTCCTTGGTGATGACCTTGTTCTTGAAGATGAAAGTGGCACCCGACTCGTATGACTTGCCGGTAATGGCGGCGAAGTCTTCGTTGGTGATGCTGTTGTTGAGCATCTGCTCTTGTGTGAAGTGTACCATCATCGGACGTGTGTTGTCCATCACAAGGTCGATGCCTCCCTTGAGGTAGTTGGTCCAGTAAGAGTTGTTGACAGGTATCTCGGAAGTCCAGAGATGATAGATGGTGTCAGTGGCGTTGGCGGAAGTCTGGTGCTTCATTGCGATACCACGGCTTACGGAACTGTTGTTGCTCTCTATGTTGGAGAGCATTTCGGTGAGGATGGCGTTGTCCAGTACGGAAGCGTAGAATAGTTGCTTCTTCATGGATTCTGTCAAGCCTTCGTAAGATGTCACGTTCCAGTCGTTACTCTTGAAGAATTCACTGAAGGCGGAGTCGTTGGCGACGAAAACGGTCTTGGAACCTGTTTTTGACATGACGTCCTTGTAGCCAAGGTCGTCTATCAAACGAAGGTAGGTCTTGAAAGTGCCTTGAAGGCTACTGCCGTCGCTAGGCTGCTCCAACTCTTCATAAATACTCTTGCCCAACTGCGTAGGGATGTTTCCCTTCTCGTCTAGGTCGTAAGAGTCGGTACATGCGTAGAAGCCTGTCAGGGCCAATGTTGTACACATACCGATAATCGCTTGGCGCGATTGATTGATAAAGCGGTTGCTCATGTTGTTGTTTATTTTATATTGTTTAGTTACTTTAAGTTAAAGTTTGATACAATTAGTCTTCCTTTGGGGTACGCTGTCGGGGGGCACGAGCTGCCACCCCCTTCTTCCGCAAGCTAGAAACGTTTAGTTGATACATACTGGTTAGGTCTGTTTGTTAATTGATAAAAGTGAATAGTTTATGTTATTTTAGGTGCAAAAGTAGTAAATATTAATTAAAAAAGGCTTTTTCTGTGTAGTTTTTTTTCTGATTTAGTACATTTTAACAGAGGCGCCGCTCTTTTGCCTCGTTTTTTTCTTATCTTTATGGACCGTTGGATGTAGGAAGTACACTTTTATTATAATGTGTACCCTTTGTTTCTCCCTTTGTCCGCTATGCTGGAAAGTTAAATAATTTAAATTAATTGTACTTTTAACGATTAAAAAGTTGCGTGTTTCTCTTTTATTGCTAATTTTGCAAACGAATATATTTGATAACTGAAGTTCAAACTTCAAAGTAACAATCTTAAACCAAAATAACGAATGGATAAACGTTTACTTTTTTCTGCTGCGTTGGTAGCTGCAATCAGCGCCAATGAGGCAAAGGCTCAAGAGCATGTGACTGAGCCTGCTCTTCCTAATCCTGTAGAGTTGAAACTTGATGGAACCGACACGGTGGCTATCAAGAACGTGAAGGCTGATATGTGGCTTGTCAATGGCTTGGCTTATAATACCCAGGCAAGTCTCAGCACGGATACCAAATCTATGGGTATCGCTATCGTTCCTGTGGAAGGAAAGAGTGGTGCTTTCACCTTGTTCAACAATAATACCGCAAAAAACACGGATTTCAAGAATAAGATTTTCTTCAATGCTTCCGATGAGAATGGCGGTAATGCTTATGTTGACTATGGTTCTCAGGGTATAGAGAAAACCTATTGGGAAATTCATAAGGGTGCTGATGGCACATTCCAGTTGCAGGCCGATACCATTGCCAATGGTACAACTACTTCTGGTACTCGTGCGGGTTACAATCCTAATGACAATGGTTTGGATGGTAAGGGCGATGCTGTCGCTGAAGGTTATGCAAACTTCCGTCCTGTCTTAGTGCCTGGTGCAAGTGAAAATTATGGTCTTGATTTCAAGGCTTATCCATACGAGTATGTTTATCGTAAGGATGTCTTGATGCCTGCCATCAACGAGGCTATAGATAATTATCCTGACTGTGATTTCTCTGCAGTCGTGAAGGTGTATAACGACGCAAGTGCCAAACTTTGGCAGTTGAAGCGTGCTTATAGCACGATTAATGACATTATCAGAAATAAGGCAATCGAAAACGCAAATCCTACTGCTGATAACCCTTATGACATGACCGAGTACATGACCAATGCCAACTGCGATGCTTTGTCGGGTTGGGATTATGATTGTGTCTATGACGCAAACGGTAACGTAGGCTCTGGTGGTCATGGCACAAACTGGCAGGCTCATTCTGGCACTTATAAATCCAAGGATGGCGAATTTACAACAAGCAAGTTCATTGAGCGTTGGGTAGATAATGCTTCTAATCCTGATACAGGTAATGCAGCTGGTACGGGCCATTTGAGCGATGGCTATATTTCGCAGACTTTGAGAAACTTGCCGGCAGGTGGCTATCGTGTGTCTTGCTATGCTATGGCAACTCAGCAGGGACGAACTGACTACAGCGTCGAGGGCGTTTCTCTCTTTGCCAAGAGTGGTGATACCGAGAAGAAGGCTGGTGTTGCTACCACTGCCGGTGTGCCAGAGAAGTTTACGTTCTTGGTGGCAGTTGAGGAAGGTCAGGACTTGACCGTTGGATTCAAACTCGACAATACTACTGCCAACTGGGTATTTGTTGATGAGTTCAAGGTAGAGTATTATGGCTCTGATGCAAAAATGATGACTCTTGTGGATATGCAGAGTGTAGCGCAAACCATGCAAGACGAGATTGGCGGGTATGCAGCATGTCCTACATATCTTGACAAAGCTACCACATTGTGCGAGGAAGCTATGGCAATGACTACCGGCAATTCTGACGAGGAGATTGCCGCCATGAAGAAGCAGCTTGAGGACGTTCAGACTTTGATTAATACAAGTATTGACAAGTACAAGACGTTCGAAGATTTTGTTGTTGAGATTAATGAATTCCTTGGTCAAGGAGGTGAGTCGGATGAGGTTAACGCTTTGAACGAATTGCTCGGTGATTGCGGTAATGGTGAAAGTGCAGATGACTTGATCAATAGTTATACCCTCAACAATGAGGAATTGGATGCCTATACTGCCAAGCTAAAAACAGCTTTGGCTGCTGCAAGAAACTCTGTTATTGCTCCTGGTTCAGACGTAACCTATAAGATTACCAATCCTTCTTTCACAAACAAGGCTACTGGTTGGACTTCAACAAATAGTCCTGTGACCAATGCTACTTACGAGAATACTGAGAAGTACGAGGGTACATTCAATATGTACCAAGACCTTGCCGACCTTCCTGCAGGTGTTTATGAAGTTTCAGTTCAGGCAATGCATCGTCATGGTGCCAACGCTGATGCTTCAGCAAGATATGAGAGTGGTTCTGAGGATATTACGGCATACCTCTACGCCAACGACTTGACAACGAAGTTCGCTTCTCCTTATTCTTCTACAATGTCTGCTGCTTCTGGTGGTTCCCCTGGTGACTATGAGTATAATGGTGGCTATGTTCCAAACTCAATGCAAGGTTTCAAGGCTGCTTGTGATGAGAGTGAGGATTATTACAGAGTCAGATTGAATGTTCTTGTTACGGATGGCAAGCTTCGTATTGGTGTCAAGGAAGAGAATCGTCCTTCTCCTTCTGGCGCAGATTGGGCTATCTGGGACAACTTCAAGATGAAGTATGTGGGTAATGATCAGAGTGCTATCGACTTGGTGTCTGGTCCTGTTATCGCACAGGCAGAGGCTCTCTACGACTCTAAGATGAGTGCGGAGGCTCTCAAGGCATTGAAGGATGCTGTTACTGCCGTACAGGAAAATGGCAAGGCTTCCACCATTTCGGCATTGAGCGCAGCTATCAAGGATGCAGAGGCTTCTGTTGCAGTTTACAAGACTCTTGGTTCTGCTATTGAGAATGCGGAAAGCCGTTATGAGGCAAACGAAAACGTTGCTACAACTTCTGCTGATGCAAAGGCAATCTACAACGGTGCCTTGACAACAGCAAAGAATGTTTATGAAAGTGGCTCTGCTACAGATGGCGAGGTTCCTGCTGCAATCAAGGCTTTGAACATAGGTTTCACGCAGTATGTTGTCAAGGATGTTGTCAATGCTGCTACTGTGAACAATCCTGTAGATGTATCTAATGTTATCGTCAACCATGATTTTGCAACAATGGATGCTACTGGTTGGACAGCAAAGAATGGTACTCCTGGTTTCCAGGCAGGAAATAGCGTGGAGGCAGCTGAGTTCTACAATACGGCATTCGACTTCCGTCAGGAACTCGTAGGTCTTCCAGCCGGTAGATATTACTTGCAGACCCGTGCCTTCTATCGTATGGGTGCTACTCCAACAGCAAAACTTGATGATGGCACATTGAAGTATGCAACGAATGAGAATGCGTACCTCTACATCTCTACTGCGGCAGAGTCTGACGCTCAAGTTGCTGCAGAGACTGACGAGGTTACACTTCCAGAAACAAAGGTGGCACTCAAGCCGATTGCGGCATATGAGGTTAATCCTGACAATTTAGAGTCTCTTGGCTTGTCTTCCAATACAGGTCTCGCACAACTTGAGGATGGCAATTATGTGGCAAACGATATGATTCGTGCCCAGATAATCTTCAATTCTGAAGTTTCTGGTCCTTCATACGATTCTGAGCCATTGTCATTCTACTATGATGGCAAGAGCGACTTCCGTATTGGTTTCATCAAGGTAGCCGAGGAGTCAAGTGACTGGACTATCATCAAGAACATTACTTTGAAGTATGCTGGCAATGATGCAACTGGCATTTCGACTGTAGCAACTGACGGTGATGTTGTAGCTACCAAGATTTACACCACCGATGGTGTACAGGTAGGTAAACTCCAGAAGGGTGTCAACATTGTTGAGACCACAATGAAGGATGGTTCTAAGAAGGTTAAGAAGGTTGTTGTCAAGTAATATTTGACAGATTTCCAGACTAGCATAACTTTAAGGGCAGACGGAACGCAGAGAGTGAAAACCTTCTGTTTCTGTCTGCCCTTCTTCTTTCATTTTTATACTTAACTTATTTATCTCGGTTATTCATGATTCTTAATTTTAGAAAACCATTACTATTCAGCACCGCTCTTTGCTTGTCAATGTCAGCTACTGCGCAGGTGACGATGAACATCGACGCCCAAAAACGGTCGGCTCTGATAAGTGACTACCAATACGGTCTTTTCTTTGAGGAAATCAATCATGCTGGTGATGGTGGATTGTATGCAGAGTTGATTCGCAATCGCTCTTTCGAGGATAATTCTTCCACTCCCGAATATTGGGAGACCGTTAAGCAAACAGGGCAGACCGTATCGCTTGCCCTCAATACCAAGCAGTTGCTTAACACTGCTCAACAAACATGCCTTCAAGTCACCGTGTCGGGTGCCAGTGAAACCAAGAAAGCTGGTGTCGCCAATACGGGGTTCTGGGGTATGCATTTCGTTGCAGACTCTACTTATACACTCAATATATGGGTGAAGGCTTCCACAAACTTCAATGGAAAAATCTATGGGCAGTTGCAGAAAAAAGATGGCACTGCCGCTTCCGCTGAAGTAAAACTGGAGGGCACCCTCAAGACGAATACATGGGTGAAGATGACTGCCAGTATCAAGGCCACCGCCGATTGTGCGGATGGGCGTTTCGCCCTGTTGACATCCCAGAATGGCAGTTTGCTGATAGATGTCGTCTCTCTCATGCCTTATACATGGAAAGGTCGCAAGAATGGTTTGCGACCCGACTTGGCCCAACTTCTTTACGACACAAAGCCAACCTTCCTTCGTTTCCCAGGTGGATGCTACGTGGAAGGCCAGGATAGTTATGACAACGCCTTCAGGTGGAAATCTACGCTGGGTCCTATCGAGGAACGCCCAGGACATTGGAACAACAACTGGGGCTACCGTTCTTCCGACGGCTTGGGCTATGATGAGTACCTGCAGTTGTGTGAGGATTTGCAGGCTGCCCCTATGTTTGTGGTCAATGTAGGCCTGGGTCATGGTTTTACAATACCTTTCGAACAGGTGGATACCTTGGTGCAGAACACGCTCGATGCCATCGAATATGCCAATGGCGATGAGACCACGAAGTGGGGTAGCCTCCGCATCGCCAATGGACATCCACAACCATACGGACTCAAGTTTATCGAAGTAGGCAATGAGAACGGTCAGCCAGAGGCTCGCGAGGAGTACAGCCGTCGCTACGCCAAGTTTTATGAAGCCATCCATACCAAGTATCCCGATATCGTCATCATAGGCAACGTGGAGGCTTGGGGAACCGACAATCCCGCCTGGGCACTCGACATCCCTGTAGATTTGGTGGACGAGCATTACTACCGTTCCTACCAATGGATGAGAAACAATTACAACAAGTACGACCGTTATAATCGTGCGATAGGAGTTTACAATGGTGAGTATGCCGCCAACTCTGGAAACTACGGCAAGTATGGAAATCTGAACAGTGCGCTCGGCGAGGCCATCTATATGCTTGGCATGGAGAAAAACTCCGATGTCTGCAAGTTGGCTAGTTTCGCACCCATCTTCACCCATGAGAGCAACCCGAAATGGGCATACGACATGATTCATTTCAATGCCGACAAGAATTTCTGTACTCCTTCTTATTATGTACAGAAACTCTTGGGCAACCATCTGGGCAAGCAAAACTTGCTTTGGACGGAAAGTAACAATATCGTGTCATCCGACGACAGTCAGGTCGGTGTCGGTTCGTGGGGCACCCAGGTGTCTTATGATGACGTGGAACTCTTGGTGGCAAATGGTCAGGTTGTTGTCAAGGATGATTTCTCCAGCAACTCGGGCACTTGGAAAGCAGGTACTGGTTTCTGGGCCTTGAGTAATGGTGAACTGACGCAAACCTCTAGTTCCAACAATTGTACCTACGTGAATACCCAGGTGGTTTCAGGAAACAAATACACCTATAAGTTGCGTGCCAAGAAGAACGGCGGCAACGAAGGCTTCCTGGTGATTTTCAACTACAAGGACGCTGACAACTATTGCTGGTGGAACTTGGGCGGTTGGAACAATACGGCGCACGGCGTGGAGCAATGTGTGAACGGAACGAAAACGACGGTAGCGAGTGCTTCCGGCAATATAGAGACAGGGAAATGGTATGACATAGAGATAGATGTCGATGGCAATACGGTAACCTGTAAGTTGGACGGCAATATGGTACACCAGTTTACTTTGTCTGCCGAACAACAGATTTATCAATCTGCCCAACTTGATGAGGAGAACGGCATCCTTTACTTGAAGGTGGTGAACCCCAATGCCCAGGCAACAACCCTGAACCTCAATCTCACGAACATGAAGGCTGAGAGTGGAACGGTGGTTCGCCTGACCTCGGCGGAGGGAACGGATGAGAACACGATGGATGAACCTGACAAAGTAGTGCCTACCGACGAGGAAACTCTTGGCGATCTGCAGTCATTGGAAATCCCCGCCTACTCGCTCAACGTCTTCAAACTGAAGGTAAGCGACGTGAGCGCAGAGGAAAAAGACAATATCCTGGCGGAGGATGCCGACAAATACGGCTATCTCTATGCCCATATGCACAACTCCCAGGAAATCACGTGTTTTGCGTTGAGTCGTTATGGCAACAACTACAGAGACCTCTTCAATAGTGGAGAAGTCTTCGACACCAAGAAATACACCCAGACGGGAGGCATGCGCGATGCCTACGTCATGCAGATGGAGAATGGCAAGTATATGCTGGCAGGAACCGACATGACTTCCAAACTGGGATGGACAAGCAACCATATCATGGTGCTGATGTTGAGCAACGACCTCGTACATTGGGACAAGAGCGTCAGCATCGACTTGGAGAGTGCGGAAAACATGAAGGCTCTCGGCTTGACAGACGTGAAGGATATGACGGCAGCTTGGGCACCACAGGTCATCTACGATCCCGTGACCCAAAAATATGTGGTCTATTATTCCGTGGGATTCCCTGACCGCCACCGCATCTACTATTCCCTGGTCAACGAGGACTTGACGGAGGTGTCTTTGCCAAAACTCTACTTCGACCCGGGCTATGACATCATTGACGCCGATATCGCCTACAACCAACTGGACGGCGAATATGTGATGATTTATAAGACGGAGAGTGGAGCGCATCACTTGAAACAGGCAAGAGCTAAATATCTTGTGCCTACAGACAAGACAACAGGTACGTGCCAGTGGGAACTGAACGCAGACTTCGATGTCTATGAAAGTGGAAAATCCATCGAGGCGCCAAGCCTCTTCCGGCCTATCAACAGTCGTACATGGAAGTTGGCTTACATGAACTACAGTGGTGGCGGCTATCGTATGCTTGACTTGGACGAGCATTGCCTGAACCCTAGCGGTTTGACCAACATCCAGGGAGACGTGCAACCGCAGCATGGGTCGTTCTTGAAGTTGACGGAGCGGGCATACAAGCATCTCGAAACTTGGGAACAAGTGGTCAATGCATTGGCTGAGGCAAAAAAACTGGAGGCGATTCAGCCGTTGGCAGCTTTGGAGGAGGCGATAACCCTTGGCGAAAAAGCTTTGTCGGCGTCTGGTACCTTCGATGAGGAATATGAGGCGATGCAGAAGGCGAACGATGCCTTGCAGAAGGCTTTGGATGGATACGATGACTACCTTCGCCAGTTGGCAAGCGAGGGCAAGTTGGCTGACTTGACCTTCCTGTTGCAGAATCCCGACTTCGCCAATGGTGGTAGCGGTTGGAGTGGTACGAGCTTTACAGCCGCATCCAAGGGCGTGGCAGAACATTACAACAAGACCTTCGACTTCTATCAGGAGTTGACGAATCTTCCCAATGGCCGTTATCGTGTAGAGGTGCAGAGCTTCTACCGCGCTGGTGGAAAGGAGACGGCTGCTGCCGCTCATGCGAACGGAACGGAGACCATCAATGCCATCTTCTATGCCAACAATGAGGAAAAGCCTGTCTGCTCTCTCTTCGATACCGATGCCTATACGGTGTCTCCTTATACCTATCCTGACAATGTGACGGATGCCAACGAGGCGTTCAACACCAAGAACCTCTACCATAACACGTTGGAGTGCGTGGTGACAGACGGAACTTTGAAGTTGGGTATCAAGAGCAACAAAAGGATTGGGGCGGACTGGTGCTGTTTCGACAACTTCAAACTCACTTATCTCGATGCCTCTACAGGCATTCAAGGGGTGGCGGCCGACCAGTCTCACGCACAGAAGTCTCCAGTCTATCGTATAGATGGTGTCCGACTTACAAAAAAGCCAGTGCAAGGACTGTATATCCAAGAAGGGAAAAAACATCTCGGAAAATAAGAGCGTATATTCAAAAAACTAAACGATATAATCAATGAAGAGAACATATCAAAAAGTAATGGCGGCGTTGGCCGTGGCCTGCATGGGCTACGCAACGCCTTCGTATGCTACCGATGCCACCGTGACAACCAACAAGGTGTGGTTGAGCGGTGCGACCCATATCTTCGGAAGAATGACGGTAAGCGGCATAACAAGCAGTAGCATCAAGGAACAAGGCTTCTGCTATTCTTCCACGAACAAAGTTCCGACCATAGACGATGCAACGTGCAAGACGTATCTGACCAACAACGGCAATATCTACAATATGTCATCTTTGACTCCATCTACGGTTTATTACATCCGTGCGTATGTCAAGAAGACTGGTGGCACCATTGTCTATGGCG
Organism: Waltera intestinalis; assembly: GCA_963628185.1. Classification (GTDB taxonomy): domain Bacteria; phylum Bacteroidota; class Bacteroidia; order Bacteroidales; family Bacteroidaceae; genus Prevotella. The sequence goes on from CAVGEN010000067.1 coordinate 32,510, forward strand.
ATCCTGTCAAGGCAATCACACGTCCTGTAGGTGGTGTCAGCTATGGGATTCGTGACGGGTTCCCGGATGATGCCTTGGCCCGTATCAAGAGTGCTTCCAAGCAGGCGATAGACTTATGGAATGAATATACGGGCATTCAGGGTCTCTATGTCAACATCGGGTATGGTGCTGATACCCCTACGGCGGATTGTAGCTATGGAGGATGGATGCGAGTAGGTCCTAATACTGGCAACCAAAAGACGGGTACCTTGCTCCACGAGATGCTTCATGCCATAGGCGTAGGTACGATTGCTACTTGGTATGGACCCAATTCGTTCTTGCGCGAGACGGGTTCTAGAGGGTACTGGTTGGGTGTGCGTGCCACCCGTGCCGTGCGCTTCTGGGACAATAGTTCCACGGAAAAGTTGAATGGCGATGTCACGCACATGTGGCCCTATGGCATCAACGGCGCACACGAGGATTTGGGCACAGACATCCTTTATATCGGTAACTCCGTGTTGGCGGAGGCATTGGGAGAGGACGGCTTGGCACCGACATCCAGCCAGTTTGCCATCCCTGCCTATGTGTTTGAGCAAGACGATGAGCAGAAATATTACCTAAAGAACGAAGGGTATAGCACCGCCTCGAAATTCCTGCGTATCGACAAGAACGGCAACTTGCAATGGATAGCCATGAGTGCTGAGGAGGCTACCGCCAATGACAGTGCGGCGTGGAACATCACCTTCGACCCTGTCACCTGCTATTATTCCTTGAAAAATGTGGCGACAGGCAGGTATATGAGCTATAAGTCGTCAGGTGCCCTGAATGGTATCACAACCAAGGTGGTGAGTGAGGTGACGGCAAAGGAACGCTTCCATTTCTTGCCTTCTCCCGTAGAAGTGGAGAAGGTGGATGGCAAGGCTGTGACGGGTTACTGGATTGGCTATGTGCAGAACAATTCCGTCAACTGTCTATTGGCACAAACGTCCAACTCAACCAAGAGCGCGACGTTGAATTTCTCTGCGGATGCCAGTGCACAGCGTTGGTTGGTGCTGACCGCCGATGAAAGCAAAAAACTGGAGAACGCCTATCGGGAGACGGCTGCTGCGGATTTTTCCGCACTCTTGACGAAGGCGGAAGCCTTGTTGGAGGTTCCCCACCAAGAGACGGTGGAAGGAACGGATGCAACCTTCAAGGAGACCTTGGACAACATGAATACGTTGGTGGAGTCGGGTTCTGTGGATGAGTTGGCACAGGCGGAGACTGATTTGCTGAAGGCTGTCCGTACTTTCTTGGAAGGGGTGCAAGCTACCTCGGCAGACAAACCGTTCGACATCTCCTTCATGATACAGAATGCTGGGATGGATGCACTTGACGGTTGGACGGGAACACCAACATTGAACTACTCTTGTGCGGAATATTACCAAAGCAATGTAGATTTCAGTCAGAAACTGTCTAGTATGCCAAAGGGTGTCTATGAGTTGAAAGTGCAGGCTTTCCAACGCCCTGGTGCCATTGCCACTGTCAACACCGACTATGCGGCAGGTTCCGACAAGGTAGATACTTACATCTATGTGGGCAATACGAACAACAAGCAGAATATTTGCAACATCATGGCAGATGCACAGGCCAAGAAGCTCGGCGTAGGCACAGAAGTGACTGTTGGCACAAAATATGTTCCTGACAATATGCAAGCTTCTGCCAAGTACTTTGCAGAAGGTTTTTATGAGAATACCGTGAAGGCTACGACGAAGTACAAGGCGACTTTGACGGTGGGTATCAAGGGTACCAATACTTTGACTAAGTCATGGGTCATCTTTGACAATTTCCGTCTCTTCTATTATGGTCTGAACGACCCTGCTACTTCCGGTATTCGCGAGGTACAGACGGATGTGCGTTGCAAGTCAACTGGTGTCTATACCCTCGGAGGCCAGAAGATCAACATCAGCACCGACAATCTCCAGATGTTGCCAAAGGGTATCTATATTGTCAATGGTAAGAAAGTAGTAAAAGACTAACTAACATAACATACAACTATGAACAAAAGAAAAGCATTATTAACGTTTTTGTTGGCGACATCCTTGGCGATGTTCGCCGACAACACAAGCCAGATCGTGAAGGAGGTGACGACACCGGTCACCTTGGACGGTGACGTGGATTACCATATCACTTCAGCGACTCCTTTTACGACGACAGGTAGTGTCAATATTACCAATACCGACCATGCGGTAGTCATCTTCGACAATCTGCAGCCAAGCAAGGTAGGCAGTTATCTCAACCACGTGACCATCAATGGATCGGCGGCAGTTGACGGAAAGAACTGCCAGCTTCGCATTTACAATGGGGGATCAATGGTGTTGCCTTATTCCGGGGCACAGCCGTTGACTGTCTTCACGGCGGAAAACTTCGGAGGCACATCTTCCAGCAACTATAATGTCAATACCATCTACCAGTTGCCCACCGCTTTCAACAATAAGATCAGAAGTTTCAAGTTGAAGCGTGGCTTCATGGTTTGCTTTGCGACCCAATCCAATGGCCAAGGGTATAGCCGTGTGTTCATAGCCGACAAGGCCGACAAGGAAATCAACTTGGCTGATGTTTCCAAGCCGTTGAATGGCAGAATCTCTTTTCTCCGCATCAGCAAGTGGAACGATGTGCAAAAGAAAGGATGGGCTGGTTTCTGGAGCAATGATGTGCAGGAAAAGTTTAACACGGGATGGGCTTACAACTGGGATGCCAACATACACAGCGACTGGGTTGACCGTGAATATGTAACCCAGCACCACCATGAGGGATGGCCGGGAATCGCCGATGTCGGAAACAACACGGGCAGTGCCAACATCCTAGGCAACAACGAGCCTGACAATAAGGCGGATGACAAGGAGCAGGACATCGATGTAAAGAATGTGCTTGCCAACTGGCCCCAGATGATGGCGACAGGTCGCCGTCTTGGTTCTCCAGCCGTTTCTAGTAACTATAGTTGGCTCTACGAGTTCATCGATTCCATTGATGCCCGTGGTTGGCGTTGTGACTTTATAGCCGTGCATGCTTACTGGTATAAAGATCAGCCGGGATGGAAAAGCCAGTTGGAAAGCATCAGCAAGCGTTGTGGCGGTCGTCCTATCTGGATTACCGAGATGAACTATGGGGCCAACTGGACAGGATGGCCAGGAAGCAATACCTCTGCGAGTGATGCCAACTATGCGATAGAGAAGCAGCACATGGCTCCCGTTCTCGACTACTTGAACGATTCTTCTTACATTGAGCGTTATGCTTTCTACAACAATGTGCAGGAGTGCCGCTATGCCATTGCGGGAAACGAACTGACTCCTATCGGACAGTATTATGCAGACCTGACTCCTAAGATGGCGTATAATTCCAAGCATGAGTTTGTGCCAAAGAATCCAAAAGTCTATGCTCCGAGCAACTTGACTTGTACCTTTATGCCAGCAACATCGACCTGCGTCTTGTCTTGGAAGAACCATTCCGGCGAATTCCTCGATGAGATGTACGTGGAGCGCAAGAAGGGTATTAATGGAGAATGGGAACGCCAAGGCGACATCGTGATTTTGGAAGATACGGCCAAGAACTATTCTTTCAAACAAACGATAGAAGAGGCAGGTGCTTACTACTATCGAATTGTGGGGCAAACCTACCTGGGCAGAACCTTGTATTCGCGAGAAATGCCCAACGTGGTCAATGGATCGGAGGGTACCGCCGATATTCAGTGGGGTACGATGAGTGCCAACAATGACGATGACATCTACAACTTCTACGAGCATAGTTTCACAGAAAAGCCTGCTGTCATCAATGGTGGTACGACCAGTACCAATGCGGCAACCCATTCTGTCGAGACGGTCAATCTTGTAACTACCAATTATTTCAGGTCAAAGTTCTTCCCTTGGAACGCCTTGGACACAGATGCCAATGATTTCACAAAGGGTAACGAACAGGCTTCTTTCTTAGTTGCAAAGCCTGGTAACGGCACTATTGGGGCACTCCACTATGAGGCGGGGTTGCTGAAGAAAACTTCTGATGCAGGAAACGTTTCAAACTTGACGGTTGGCTCAGATACGGTAGAATATAAGTTCAACCAACCGTTTGATGAGGTTCCTGTAGTTTTTGTTACTCCGATTTCTACCTTGAAATACCCCGTGAAGGCTCGCGTCTGGGATATTACCAAGGAGGGATTCAAGGTGGTTTTGACTCGACAGGTGGGAGCCAGCAAGTATGCTAATACGATCGTGAAGCAGGCAGTGTCTTATTTGGCCATCGAAAAGGGTACAGCCACGGCGTTTGGCAAAAAGTTTATGGTTGGCGCAAACGACTATACGTTTACCTCGGCGGGTTCAACTTATCCTTTTGAGTTCGGTTCTGAGTTGAAGAACCCTAAGATGGTCTTCCAGTATCAGACGTTCAACAGAAACTTGCTGACATTGGTTCGTTTGGGTAATGATGGACTTACTGCTACGGGTTGTAAGTTCAAGGTGGTTGCCGATACCACAGATCCTAACAAGACCATTAACTCCACGAAACCAGTTGTGGAAACTATTGGTTGGATAGCCATCGGTGACGATGACTCGGAGACAGGCATTCAGACGGTTGCCAAGGGAGAGACTTCCAACTTGTCTGTTGAGGTTTCCGACGGTGTCTTACGTGTAAGTGATGCGAATGCCGCAGCAGTCAGTGTCTATGCTGTCTCAGGTGCGAAAGTCGCTTCGGCTCAGATGGTTGCAGGTGAAGCTACCATTAACTTGGATGTTCTGCCAGTCGGCGTGTTGGTAGTAAAAACCAATTCGGGAAAATCTGCCAAGATTGTTGTCAGAAGATAATTCAAAGGATTGAAATCTACCTTGTTCCTGCTATGGGATGGAGAGGTAGGAAAATGAAAGCACCTAGCTTAGGCATTGTCCTGGGCTAGGTGCTTTTGGTTTGATACTGAACGCAGCGTCATCTTTTTGCCCAACCGATGCTTAGGATGCTGAATTTTAAGTCTTTTGTACTTTTCATGATGGTTTGGCAACAAGAGATGATTGTCGCCCCCGTGGTGCATACGTCATCGACGACGAGAATGTGCTTGCCTTCCAGGGAAGTTGGACTCTCCCCGGGGCATTCAGAATATGGCTCGAAGACCGTGCTTACATTCTGCTGTCTCTGCCATCGGTTTTTATGGGTCTGGCTTTCTGTAAAGGAAGTTCTTCTTACAAGATGTGTAAAGATGGGGAGATGGGTGATGTCGGCAATGCCCTTGGCTATCTTCTCGCTCTGGTTGTAGCCTCTTTGCTTGAGGCGGTTCTTGGCAAGAGGGATGGGGATGATGCCGTCGATGTCATCAAAGAAGTTGACCCTCGTGCCTTCTTGCCCCAGAAGTCGCCCCATGTCGAAAGCGATTTCCGGGTGATGGTCATACTTGAGTTGGTAGAGGATGTTGCTCGTGAATGAATGGCTCTCGTAATAAAACAAGGCTCCTGCTTTCTCGATGGGGATTTGATGCCAAAACATCTTCGCCATCTCGTTTTCGTAAGGATTCTCCCATGTGTCGGTTCTGGGAAGATGCAGGTTGCAGGACGTGCAAATGCTTTCTTCGCCACCCCTCAGCCGATTTCCGCATACAGGGCAGAAACGAGGGAAAAATAAGTCTATGATTTTCGCTAAGATACTCAGTCGCATAAGTCTATGTCTTCAATGTTCATCTTGTCGATGCACTTGTGGATGACATCCATGCTGTAGCCTCTGCCCAGGGCGAAACGGATGAGTTTCGTCGACCGCTCATAATCGTTCTTCGCCTTGATGGTTTTGTATTTGTTTTTCATCACAGGCAGGAGTGTCTCTAGGTACATATCATCCTCTATCTCCTCGAAGATAGGGTCGGAGATAGACTTGGGGATGCGTTTCATCCATAGAGCCTGTTCCACCTTACGACGTCCCCATTTGTTGTATTTTATCTTGTCGTTGATAAAGAAACGGGTGAAGCGTTCGTCATCGACAAATTTCTTGGTTGTCAGAAACTCCATGTTGCGGGCGATGGCATCCTCGGTAAGTTCCCACTTCTTCATTTTTTCCACCATCTCCCCAGAGCAATGCTCGGATTGGGTGCAGAGAGTGGTGAGTTTCATGAGGGCTTGTTGCTCCGTCATCGGTTTCTTCGCACGCTTCGGCTTGTTGTAATTTTCGTATTCCATGATTTGAATATTGAGTGTTATTATTTCACAGCTCTCATCATTCTCTTTTTCCCGAAAGAGTCTTCTTTGGTCTCGATGTTTCCAAATCCGAAGCCTTCGAGCATTTCCCTCATTTCTCTTTCATAGAGAGGGTTGATTTCTAGGTAGAGCATGCCGTCCTTTCTAAGTTGATTAAAAGCTAATTCTGCAATGGGGCGGTAGAATTTCAGAGGATCCTCGTTGGGAACGAAGAGGGCGGTGTCTGGTTCGTATTCCAAGACATTCTTCTCCATCTCTGCTTTTTCTTTCTCGCAGATGTAGGGAGGGTTGCTCACGATGATGTCTGCTTTCAGGTTGGTTTTCTTATCTTCCTTTGACATCTGGAGCAAATCAAAAACGTCAACCGCACGAAATATGGCTTCGGAACCAAGGCTCTTGGCATTGTTGGTCGCAATTTCTATCGCTTTGTCAGAGATATCAAGGCCAACGACAGAGGAATCGGGGATGTCGAGGTTTAGGGTAATGGCAATGCAACCAGAACCCGTGCAGAGGTCAACGATTATGGGAATGGGTACGGCATTTTCTTTCTGGTTTTCCACAATCCACACGCAAAGTTCCGCTGTCTCAGGACGAGGAATCAATACCCCAGGCTCTACATGGAATTTCCTTCCAGCAAAGTCTGCTTCGCCCAAAATATACTGTACAGGCTCTGCTTTTTGCAGTCTTTCTACAATTTTTTCTAATTCTATGCCCTCGTCTGCGGATAATTCATTAACTTTGCCGCCAATAATGTCGGTCAACGTCATTCCGTACTTCACGTCGAGTACCGTGCGGACGATAGCCTGTGCTTCGCCAGCGTCATAGAGTGGGGTGAGGGACTGCCAAAGTTGTTGATACGTTTTCATACCGCAAAGGTACACTTTTTTGTTGAAAGTGAGTAATGTTTATGCAGAAAAAGCTATGAGTCAGAAAGAAATTGATGAAAAGTTCATGCGCCGCTGTTTGCAACTGGCGAAGAACGGACTGCAGAATGCCAAGCCGAACCCCATGGTGGGAGCGGTCATCGTGAGTGCCGACGGCAGAATCATCGGCGAGGGGTATCATGTGCGCTGTGGCGAGGGACATGCCGAGGTCAATGCTTTTGCGTCGGTGAAGCCAGAGGATGAGCCTTTGCTTCACGAGGCGACCATCTATGTGAGTTTGGAGCCATGTTCCCATTATGGTAAGACTCCTCCTTGCGCCGACTTGGTTGTCAAGAAAGGGGTAAGGCGATGTGTCTGCGGATGCGTAGATCCTTTTGCCAAAGTACAAGGCAGAGGCATCCAGAAGATTCGGGAGGCAGGCATAGAAGTGACGGTGGGTGTGTTGGAGCAAGAGTGCTTGGAACTCAACAAGCGATTCTTCACTTACAATACCCATCGGCGACCATACATTGTCTTGAAATGGTGCCAAACGGCGAATGGCTTCCTCGACAACGATTTTCATGGGATGGCAATCTCCACTCCTTTCACCAAGATGCTCTCCCACAAGCTTCGTGCCGAGAATGATGCGATTCTGATAGGGAGAATCACCGATGATCGCGACCATAGCCAGCTCAACGTGCGAGATTGGAGCGGGCGCGATCCTATGCGCCTCGTCATCGACCGTCACCATCCTTGTTTCGAAGGCTTGGATTTCTCAAGAGGAAAGGAGGCTGTCTTGAAGCAGGTCATGGAGTACCTATATATAAATAAGGTGCAATCGCTGATAGTGGAGGGCGGAACCATTACCCACCAGTCCTTCCTCGATGCAGGACTTTGGGATGAAATCCGCCTGGAGACATCGACCGTAAAGTATGTAAAGGATGGCACGAAAGCCCCTCTGCTTCCTTATAACGTGAAACCGATAAGCCACGAGGAGTATGATGGCAATGTCATCGACACTTATGAGCGAAGTAAATATTAAACACTACATATTAAATATTAAAATAATGAGCAATAGATTTACATCGCGCCTAAGCGATAACGATGATTTCAAGAGAGACGAGTTGATTCGCAAGATAGAGCACGCCGTGGAGCACATGACGCTTTCCGAATTGGAGGCTTTGTCCTATGATATGTTTACCAAGGGGTATATCACGGATTATTAAAAAAAACTATGTATTTTACCCCACTTATGGCAACCTTTCACACTTCTTTTAAGCTTATCCTACGCCCAGCAATTCCACCTCGAATATCAAGGTCGAACCACCGGGGATGCCTGGCTGGGAGAACTTGCCATACCCCATTTCGGCAGGAATATACAGCTCCCATTGGTCGCCTACGTGCATCTGTTGCATGGCTACAATCCAACCTTCTATCAGGTCGCTGAGGCGACAAGCGAAAGGTGTGCCACCGCGGCTGGAGTCGAACTTCTTGCCGTTGATTGTCCAGCCTGTATAGTGGGCGGTCACGATGCTGCGCTTGCTAGGTTGTGCTCCTTTGGAGTCACCTTGCTTCAACACCTTGTAATAGATACCGCGAGGAAGAGACTGTACGCCTTCCTCTTTTGCCTTTTCTTCCAACCAACGCTTGTTGGCTTCTATGTATTCTCTTTTTGCCATAATTTCTTTGATTTATGTATTATCCTTTTCTTCCGAAGTCTGCGGGAATCTCGCCCCATTTCTTGGTTTCCCATTTGAAGATGGGAACGGTGATGTTATGTGTGCGAAGCCAATTTTCGGCACGGGCGATAACCTGGTAGAGTTGCTCGGTCTGTGGAGTGCGCTCTAGCTTGGTCTTGCATTGTTTCTTGTTCACCCATAGCTGGGCATTCACGCTGTCGCTATAGATTACCTTATCCTTGATGCCTCGTTGCTCCATCAGAGCCAAGGCATGGACGATGGCGAGGAACTCGCCTATATTGTTGGTGCCGTGTGTCGGGCCATAGTGGAAAACTCTCGCTCCCGTCTGGAGGTCGATGCCCTGGTACTCCATCGGACCAGGGTTGCTCGAGCAGGCCGCATCCACAGCCCAGGCATTTGCCGTTACATCGTTGGGGAGGGGCAGGACGGTGTCGTTTCTCCACGAAGGAGGGTTTACTAGCATATTACTCATGTTTCTATACCTTATTATATAATGTGGAAAGAATATTGGAATAAAAAAGCAAATGAGCATGCCCCATTGTGTTATCCTTGGGGCGATGCTCATTATTTGTCAATAGTCAATATTCAGATTAAATTGTAGGTTATTATCTTTTTTACATTCTCTCAGGAACCTCGATTCCGAGCAGCGACATGCCGTTTTTTAGTATCTTGGCGATGTTGGCTGCGAGTACCAGACGGGTGGTCTTCTCTGCCTCGCTCTCAGCATTTAGGATGCTGTAGTCGTGGTAGAACTGGTTGAACTCCTTGGTCAACTCGTAGCAGTAGTTGGCGATGCCGGCGGGGTTGTAGTTGTTTCCAGCGTCGGCCACGGCTGCTGCAAACTCGTTCATCTTCTGGATGAGGTCTATCTCCTTTTCGTTGATAGGAGCGTCTGTGCCTAGCTGGGCCGGAATCTCGATGCCGTCGGCTGCCGCCTTGCGCATGATGCTGCGGATGCGAGCGTAAGTGTATTGGATGAAAGGACCCGTGTTACCGTTGAAGTCGATGCTCTCCTCTGGGTTGAAGAGCATGTTCTTGCGGGCATCCACCTTCAAGATGAAGTACTTCAAGGCACCGAGACCCACGATGCGTGCGATTTCCTGACGTTCTTCCTCGTTCATGTCCTTGAACTTGCCCAGTTCGTCAGAGGTCTTGCGAGCATCCTTAATCATCTCTGCCATCAAGTCGTCGGCATCCACCACTGTTCCCTCGCGGCTCTTCATCTTACCGTTAGGCAACTCCACCATACCATAGGAGAAGTGAACCAAGTCCTTGCCCCACTTGAAACCGAGGCGGTCGAGCAGGATGGAGAGCACCTGGAAGTGGTAGTTCTGCTCGTTGCCTACGACATAAATCATCTTGTCGATAGGGAAATCCTTGAAACGGAGGTCGGCGGTACCGATGTCCTGTGTCATATACACGGAGGTGCCGTCGGAGCGGAGCAAGAGCTTCTGGTCGAGACCCTCGTCGGTGAGGTCTGCCCACACACTGTTGTCATCCTTGCGGAAGAAGAGACCCTTTTCGAGACCTTCCTCAACCTTCTTCTTACCCTCAAGGTAAGTGTTTGACTCATAGTATATCTTGTCGAAGCCGACACCCATCATCTTGTAAGTCTCGTCGAAGCCGGCATACACCCAACTATTCATCTTCTCCCAAAGGGCGCGAACCTCGGGGTCGCCCTGCTCCCACTTAACCAACATCTCGTGAGCCTCCTTGATGAGAGGAGCCTCTGCCTTCGCCTTCTCGGTGGCGGCCTCTTCGTCCATGCCTTCCTTCTCGTACTGAGCCTTCAGAGAGGAAATCTCCTCACGATAGTGCTTGTCGAAAGCCACATAGTAGTCGCCGATGAGGTGGTCGCCCTTCTTGCCCGAAGTCTCGGGAGTCTCGCCGTTGCCCCACTTGAGCCAGGCGAGCATCGACTTGCAGATGTGGATGCCACGGTCGTTCACGATGTTGGTCTTGATCACCTTGTTGCCGTTTGCCTCCATGATTTGAGCCAACGACCAACCGAGGAGGTTGTTGCGCACGTGACCGAGGTGGAGAGGCTTGTTGGTGTTAGGGGAAGAGTACTCGATCATCACGAGCGGACTGTTCTCCGTGACAGGCTTCTCGCCAAACTTCTCGTCAGCGTGTATGTCGTTCAAGAGACCTACCCAAGCGGCAGGAGCGATAGAAAGATTCAAGAAACCCTTTACCACGTTGAAATCTGCAACAACCTGGGCGCAGTTCTTCTTCAAGTACTCGCCGATTTTCTGTGCAGTGTCCTCAGGCTTCTTCTTCGACATCTTGAGGAATGGGAATACGACGAGGGTAAGGTTACCTTCGAAATTACTCTTGGTCTTCTGCAGGGCTACCATTTTCTCGGGCACGTCCTGACCGTAAAGCTCCTTCACCGCGGCGATGACCGAGCTGATGATTTCGTTTTCTATCTTCATTATCTATATCTCTTTTTACCGGTAATATACTACATTTCTTTTATGAGTCGGAGATGGTAGTCGCAGTCTCCGTTGATAAAAGCGGCTGCAAATTTACAAATAATAATTGAATTGTGCAAAGAAAATTTGCTAGAATAGTATTTTTTTTATACTTTTGCATTTGAAATCTACAAAAAACCTAAAAAAGAGAGATAAATGAATTCAAAGTTCTTTTATGCAGCGGCTTTGGCTGCATTGTCCTTGGCGACGGCTTCAGCCCAGCAAGTCAAGGAAAAGTTAAATCGTGCCCCTGTGGCGGTGAAGACGAGTCAAGGTATCTTGGTGTCGTGGCGTAGTTTGACCTCGGATGCCAAGGATTTGGCTTTCGATGTCTATCGTAATGGAAACAAGATTGCCGGGGACATTTCGGATGTCACCAATTTCCTGGATGCCGACGGGGCGTCGGGTGATACCTATCGTATCGTGTCTTCCACTGGTGAGTCGAGCGAGGCAAAGGCTTGGAACAATATGTTTACGAGCTTCGATGTCAAGCGTCCGGCGAGCATCAAGAGTGGCAATACGACGGGTAGATACCGTCCTGATGACATGGCTGTCGGCGACGTGGATGGCGACGGCAACTATGAGCTGATTCTGAAATGGTTGCCCGACAATCAGCGGGACAGTGGCAAGGATGGCTATTCTTCTCCTGTCATCATCAGCGCCTATTGCATGGATGGTACTCCGCTTTGGGAGAAGAACATCAACCTCGGTCTGAATATCCGTTCGGGCAATCATACTACCCAGATGGTCGTCTATGACTTCGATGGCGATGGGAAGGCGGAGTTGATTTGCAAGACGGGTGCTGGATCTACCGATGGCAAGGGCAAGTATGTGGCCGAGGCTGGCGATGCTGTCATCAAGGCGGTCGATAATTCCAAGACGTATGTCAACAGCAAGGGGCGTGTCTATGATGGCGAGGAGTTCCTGACGGTATTTGATGGCTTGACGGGCGAGGCGATGCACACCATTTGGTATTCGCCAAGTCGTTCGGGGGTGGATTTCCCGACTTCTGCCACCTCTTCCAATAGTTTCTTTGGGGATAGCGGTTGTAATCGTGCGGAGCGTTTTAATGCCTGCGCCGCCTATCTCGATGGCTTGGACAAATTGCCTGCGGCAGTCTTCCAACGGGGATATTATGCCAACTGTTTTGTCTGGGCTGTGGATTGGAATGGGACGGAACTCTCCACCCGCTGGTTGCACAAGGGCTTGAGCGGCAAGTGGGAGGTTGTCGATGGCAAGGGTAATGTACTCGCATCTGGCTCGGGAAGTTCTAGCTTCGGACAGGGCGTACATGGCATCTCCGTGGGCGATGCCAATAATGACGGATATGATGATATCTGCATCGGTTCTGCCACGATAGCCCACGACGGTAAGTTGCTCTGTTCTACGGGAAAGGGACATGGCGACGCCATTCATCTGGCCGACCTTTGTCCTGGCAGACCGGGCCTGGAGGTGATGATGCCGCACGAGGAAGCTGCCGGTGGCTATGGCTATGATGTGCATGATGCGGCTACTGGCGAGTTCTTGGTGTCGGCAACTGGTACGAAGGACAATGGACGTGGACTAGCCGCCGACTTTATCCCTGCCAACCATGGTTATGAGTTCTGGTCTTCCGCGGATGGTAATACGTACGACTGCGCCACGGGTAAGGTGGTGCTGAATAAAAAGGCAGACACTAATTTCCGTATTTACTGGACTGGCGACCCATACGAACAGACTTTTGACGGTCATTACAACACGGCGACTGGAAACTTTGCGCCAAGCATCCAAAACTATAACACGGCAAGTAAGAGCATCGCAACCTTCCAGACGTTCTCTGGCTATGGTAATCCGGATGCTTGCAACACCACCAAGGCGACTCCTTGTTTGCAGGCCGACTTGCTCGGCGACTGGCGTGAGGAACTCATCATGTTCCAGCATGAGGACGACTACACGTCGCCTACTTGCAAGATATTGATTTACTCGACCCCGGAGCCAACTGACTACAAGGTTCCTTGCTTGATGGAAGACCATGTGTATCGCATGGGCATCGTATGGCAGAATTCGTCTTACAACCAGCCTCCTCACCTGGGCTACTATCTCCCCGACTATCTGGGCATTGATGGGGCAACGTACGTTACCCAGACGAAGAGCCATGCTCCTGAGAAAGCAGAGATAGAGAAACCTACGACTGGTGCGGAAGAACTCAAGACTCCTGCTGAGGACAAGGGGATAGTAAAGGGTATTTGTTATACGGCTGGCGAGAATGGCGAGGTGACGGCTAGCACCTCCAATGGCTATATCAAGATGCGTACCAATAATAATGGTGGAACGATTACTTTCTCCGTCAACGAGGGGTATCGCATCACTGGCATCAATGTCGAGGGGTATAGCAACAATGCTTCCACCACCGCCGACCGTTCTATCTATCTGACGGGAGTTTATGTCGATGGGGCGGAGAACTCGGTCTTGGCAAGTCAAGTTACCTTGCCTGGAGGTACGGCAGGACAGTCGCCTGTGACCGTCGATGTCAAGGACATTGCTGCGACAAAGAGCATCAAGTTGGCGTTTGACAACTCCAACATCACCACCAGCGACGTGGATTCCAAGGGTAAGAACAAGCAGATTATGGCAAGGATTACCTTTACTTACGAGCAGATAACGGATGGCATAAAGGTCGTTCGGACAACCGTGGTAAAGGATGGCAAGATTTGTAATCTGATGGGACAACAGATAGAAAGAGTGGTGTCTGGTCAGATTTACATTTGCAATGGCAGGAAGTTTGTCGCGAAATAAGACGCGAGGAAAGAATCTATGGAAAAAGAGGGTGTGTCATCAGTGTATGGCGCACCCTCTTTGCATATCTTATCTTTCGAGGATGATGTCAGCCACATCTTCAGGTGTGTTCCATAGGATTCCATCCTGTAGCTCGTCGTCGGTGAAACCGTTGAGAGCCTCCTTGGCTTCCTTCTCGCTGATGATAGGGGTGCCGTCCTCGTTCTTGGTGTCAAGCAAACACTGTAAAATGGCTGTTCTGTATTCTTCGATAGTCATCATATTTTCTATTGTATTAAATGTTAAGTTATATGGCGGAGTAGGGCGGAAGCCGTCCTACGTCACTTGTCGCTTGCAAAAGTAAATAAAAAAGCTGGTTGCACCAAGAAATATCTGTAAAATTTTGATTGTTTGATAGGCTTTGCACCAAAAACTCCATTGGTGGGTGTGGTGCAAGCGCTTGACAACTGCTTCCTATCACTTCTCCCACCTTGCCTTCTACAGCCCCCAAAATACCATTCTTGTTTCTTGCCATATTCTTTCTTTTTTACAGTTCAATACCGAACCATCTCCGAGCCAAACATATCTTTGGTATATCTTTGGTATATGTTTGGTATAACTTTGGTATATCTTTCTTACGGCCTTAATGCGTATAGGTGTCGTTGAGCGTGAAGAAATGCCGGTCGCTGATAAGGCTTTCGTTTACTGCGGCATGGCCACTGCCCTGACAGAGGCACCGATGAATCGGTCGTTCATATAGTAGGAATAATGGCCTAGGTTGAAGTAGAGGCACCAGACCTCGCCGACGGAACGTGGGGAGATGGTGCTGGTCCAGTAGAGACCGTCGCCGTCGTTGAAAAAGTTCTTGCCGTTGTGGGCTCCCGTTGCCGGCAGGAAGAGGGTGTTGCCATTGCGCACACTCTTCACCTCGTAGCCTTTCACTGCCTTACCCTTGTCGGTGGTCTTCGTCACCCAAGTCCAGGTGCAGTTGGTGGTGTCGCCCAGCTCTTCCAGTTCGGAGAATGTGGGCATGCGGCAGCCTTTCCCCCAGAGGGTAGTGGCTGCGTCATCGGTGGGGGAGAGGGTGGTCTGGCGGTCGGCAGCATTATACTTGGTCAT
Organism: Waltera intestinalis; assembly: GCA_963628185.1. Classification (GTDB taxonomy): domain Bacteria; phylum Bacteroidota; class Bacteroidia; order Bacteroidales; family Bacteroidaceae; genus Prevotella. Next base: position 47,599 of record CAVGEN010000067.1, read on the forward strand.
CTTTTCGAAGTCTGTGCCGTAGCGGTAGTTGGCTTGTGAATAGTCTTTCTTCACTTCCGTCTCTCCCCAAGCATACTGGTATCCGTGGTCGATGGCTGATGCAGCCCCCAGATTGGTTTCCGCCCAGAGCAATCCGCTGGGCAACTGGAGATCTACAAAATGATGTCCGTCGATGTCAACGCTTCGGTCGGGAAGCGAACGGGTACAATCAGTCAGTGTCATGCCCAAACTGATGATGCCGATCAACAAGTGGGCTAAGCGTACTGCAACTCTACGATGTTTATTCAAATTTAAAGTATTCATCATTTTCCTTTTTTTATCGTTTTATCCTTGACCCTCAATATGGTCTTTCTTCTGTTGGCAAAGCCTTTGTGCCTTTTAACACCGCAAAGATACATTTTTTATAAGTAAGTTCCAAATATTTATAGGGAAAAGTTGTTTTTGCCTTCCGAGAGGGTTAAGGGGGGACTGGTAGCCTGACTTTTTTCTGTCCAATAATTAGACGGCTATGTCTAATTATTGGACAGCCTTGCTGATGAGATTTTGATTGTAACTGATTGATTATCTGTAAAAGCGTATTTCTGGCACGCCCATTGCCCTTATCTTGGCAAATAAACAAGTGGATAAAATGAACAAGAAAAGGAATATCATATTGGGATGGATGCTGATGGGTGTCGTGGCTGGATTCGCACAACAAACGGACGATGCCGCAAGCAAAATCTGGAGCCTCGACGACTGCATGCGGTTTGCCGTGGAACATGCTACGACAGTGAAGCGGGAGACCATCAACGCCCGACAGCGCAAGCAAGACTATCAGAACGCCGTACAGAGCTTCTTGCCTACTGTCACGGCTGGGGTGCAGGGACAGTATGCCTGGGGACGTAACATCGACCCGGAGACCAATACCTATAATAATGTAACGACATTCAACAACTACTATCAGCTCTATGCCAGTCTGAATGTCTTCGATGGCTTTGCCACCATCAATGCCGTCAAGCAGGCAAAGATGGCAAAGGCTTATTCCGCCACGGCGATGCGAAAGGTGCAGGATGACAAGGCGATCGACGTGATGCAGAAGTATGTGGATGCTGCCTATGCCGAGGCAAGCATCCGATTGGCTTCAGAGAAACTTGCTGAAAGCAGGCGGATGCTCGCCAAGATGCAGCGACTCTACGAACTGGGCGAAAAGGGTAGGCCCGACGTGGTACAGATGGAGTCGCAGGTGGCTGAGGACGAGTACAACCTTACTCACCAGCAGAATGTGGCAAGGCAGAGCTTGCTCGCCTTGAAATCGGCGATGAACTATCCTGTGGAAGATGCTTTGGAGCTAAATATGGCTGATGAGGCTGCGGGCAACAAGGTTTCGGGCGCAGAAGCTGCAAGTGCCGAAGCTCCCAAGGCATCCGAAGGACTCTATCAGAACTTCCTCGCCCTCTCCCCCACCGTAAAGGCGGCGGAATACGAGGTGAAGAATGCTCTTTACAACTACAAGATATCAAAAGGTCGGTTGCTGCCGTCACTCTCTCTCGGCGGC
>CAVGEN010000068.1:0-14006 GCA_963628185.1 Waltera intestinalis
ATGATATTTTCAAACAGCGGTTCGGTGAGCATCCTGACGGTGGTCAGGATGTTTCGGTTGTCATCCACTACGAGTAATGTTCCTTGTCTTTTTGCCATTTTTTTGCACAAATGATTGGTGATTTACTTTGCCGGTATGCCGTCAAGCGAGACACCCAGTGTCACGGGAAGATTCTTTTTCCAGTCTGTACACAGATTTCTCACGCACCCTTTCTTGAAATAAGCAGGGAATTTTTTACTTCTTTCTTCCCCATCCACACCTTGTGGCTTCCACTGCCTGTGCTTTGGAACAGTGCCTCTTTGCCATGCGTCAGCTTCTTCAGCTCCAGCGAGGCGGTGAGTACGGCTGTCACCACGTTCTCCGAGAAGACATGGTTGTGGAGATGCATCTTCTTGACAAACTCCTTGGTGTCCAACTGGCGGTTGGCCACCATCTTGGGATATACTCGCTTCTTTCCGTCGTGATGCACATCGGGCATCTCTTGTAATTTGTACTTAGCCATAGTTTTTGTTCTGTTGGGTTGAAAATTCCATTCCGTAGTACGGAACGCACATTCCGAACAACGGAATGGCGGTTCCGAACTTGCGAACGTCCGTTCCGAACTACGGAACGGAGATTACTTCTAGGCAAAGATACAACTTTTAGGTGATAAAGCAAGACTTGTCCTATGAATTGTTGACTTTTTCATCTAGATTTAACGATAATTGCATCCTGTGTATAGTCACTGCCCTGATGGAGGTGCCTATGTAGCGGTCGGTTTTAAGAGAGAGACACGTTTTTCTTCAGATGCCTGTACAGCCACCAGAAGGCAGGGATGAGGAACATGTCGGCCATCACCCATGCCACGGGGTCGCCGAAGCAGACACCCGTCCATGCCAAGGCGGGCACCAGCCAGAGGCTCACGCCACATCTCGCAATCATCTCCATGACACCGCTCAGCATCGAGAGGTTGCTGTAGCCCAGCCCTTGGATGCTGTAGCGCAGGATGGTGAGCAGACCGAGGCAAGGGTAGAAATAGTTGGCGATGCGCATAAACTGGGCGGCGTATGTGACAACCTCAGCCTCGCCCTTATCCACGAAGAGCATCATCATCCAGTCGGCGAAAGGATAGATGATGAGGAAGGTAATCACAAAATAGATGATCATCATCTTGATGGCGGCACGAACGCCCTGGCCGATGCGTTCGAGTTTCTGTGCGCCAAGGTTCTGACCGCAATAGGTGGCCATCGCCACACCGATGTTCTCGAATACGCAGGTAAAGAGATACTTGATGCGCATGGAGGCTGTGAAGGCGGCGACATAGACCGTGCCCAGGGCGTTGTTGGCACTCTGGAGCATGATGCTGCCGATGGCGGTGATGGAGAACTGCAAGCCCATAGGCACACCGTTGTTCAAGAGAATGCTGATTTTCTTGTTGTCAAACTTGCGCTCATCGCCCTGTGGAATGAGCACTTGCATCTTTTTCTTAATATAACAGATGCAGAGCACCACCGACAAACCTTGTGAAAGCCAGGTGGCAATGCCCGCTCCCTCTACGCCGAGTCTCATGCCTAGGATGAGGATGCCGTCGAGGATGATATTGACCACCGAGGCGGTGATGAGGAAGAAGAATGGTTGCTTTGAGTTGCCGAGGGCACGAATCTGGCCCGATAGAAGATTGTAGGCGATGGTGAAAGGTATCGCCGCAAACTGGAGCATCAGAAATACATAGGCATCGTCGAACACCTCCTTTGGGGTATTGACGAGATGCAGAATCTTTTCGCAGAAGATGCAGGAGAGGAATGTGATGACCACGGCGAAGACCACGGCGATGCGGATGCTGTTGCTTACGTAGGCTCGCATCTTCTGATAGTCCTTGGCGCCGAAGGCTTGCGCCACGGGGATGGCGAAACCAGCGCACGAACCGTTGCAGAAGCCCATGATGAGAAACATGATGCTGGTTGAGGCTCCCACTGCCGCCAAGGCTCCCACGCCAATCCATCTTCCCACGATGGCAGCATCGATGATGAGGTACATCTGTTGCAGGATGTAGCCCAGGATAAGGGGTATAGCAAAAGTGATGATGCTGCGTAGGGGCGACCCTACGGTCATGTCACCGACGTTCTTGTTTGAGTTCATATCCTATCTTTTGTTTGATTTCTGCCATCTTGTTGCGTCGGTCGATGGAGTACGTATCTCCATGGCTCTCCACATAGTCGAAGAGCATGAATGCCTTGTCGAGCAGTTCGTCTCTCAAGGGCTGTCCCACAGTGTCGGCCTCGTGAAAGTAAAGTTGGGCGAGCATGTCCATCTTGGTGAGGCGTTTCTCCTCGTCGTCAATGCCTGCCATCGCCTTCATCACGTCATCGATGGTGGCGATATGGTAGAAAGCGTACGGACCGACGTATTGGTCGTATAGTTCCTTGATTTTCTCACGGCGGGTTTCAACTTCTTTCTTTTCAAGCATCCTTTCGAGTGCTGCCATGAACTCACGAATCAATCGTTGTATATAGTCTCTTTGCAACATAGTTTTGGCTTGTTTTTAATGTCGATGCAAAAATACGACTTAATTCTGAATGTTGTTTCGGTTTTAGGGAAGTTTTAAGGAAGTTTTAGGAAAAAGGAACGAGGAATTAGTATTATTTTCGTACTTTTGCAATAGAGTAGATAACTAGATGTTAAATTCTTGGCATTATAGCCAAACAAGAATGTTCCGATATGAATACACCGAAGTCTTTACAAGCGTTGGCTGTCCATCAGACCGCCTACCAAGAACTGTTGCGTCAGCAACCTTATTATAAGATGGTGCAACCGATAGTAGAGGGATTCCTCCGACAAATCATCAACCATGGGGCGTTTTATCTCAGGGTACATGTCGCCTCGCTGGAAGGTATCTTGGAGTCGAAGCGCATCAAGAGCGTGATGGAGACTGGCAAGGGAGCTACCAACGGCGGAATGGATACCCGACGAGAGGTGACTGAGGCACTCTTTGGTTGCAATGCCAAGAAACTCCTGCCCAGTGAGTTTCCGAAATATGGATTTCTCTCTCAGCCAGATGCCCTCAAAGACCTTTATGTCAATGGTGGCATGTGGTGCCAGTATGGCGATGTCTCCATCCAACTCAAGAAAGATCGTCTGTTCCATCGCACCACCCTCTGTGTGGGCGACTCCGTGAATTTCGGCAGATGCTACCAACTCGTCCCGACGAGAGTGGATGATGTGAAGGCTACTTGTATCTGTGGGCTGGCTCATGATGGAGAACCTCTGATGAAGATGGGAGACCCGATGGCTGCCTATGCCCTCTTTGCCCAGTGGATATTGGAGAAAAAACTCACAGTCAACAACTTCCCGATGATAGAAGAGGTGGCGAGGGATGTTCCCCCCATCTTCGACTTCTTCGAGCTGCAATATCATGGAGAACTCGACATCACGCAGGATGTGGAGCGCATCGACATTGCCCCTTCCTCTCCAGATGAGAAGGGAAAACTCGTTGGGCTGAAGGAGAAGTTTGAGGCGATAGGAGTGAAGTTTAATATCTTTGAGGGAGGATTGCTGTAGCTACAAAGAATAAGAAAAGGAGAAACTACTATTTTTAGGGCAAAACTTACATTTTATGTGTTTCCCGATAAAAAGCCCTGCCAGTCTTTACAACTAGCAGGGCGAATCATTCTTTCTAACCTTAAACAGAAAACATCTTCTTATAGAACAATCTTATTAGAAGCGGTAAACAGCAAAACTGTTTGCCTTCATCTTAACATTCAATACATTGCCGTTAGCCTGTGCATCTGATGTGACAGGTACGACAGCATCCTTCTTGGCTATCTTGTTCTCCGCCTGAATGTCATCGGCATGGAGAACAGTTACCTTGCCAGCGTTCAACTTCTTCAAGCCATTGAAGGTGACTGTGATGTCCTTCTCTTCTTTAGAAGTGTTGGCTATCTTGACGATGTAGCTCTTGGTGTTCTTGTCGTAGCAAGCTGTAGCGTAGAGACCGTTGGCTCCTTCTACTGCTTTGCCATTTTCGGTGAGAGCAAGCACGTTGGTACCCTTGTTCAAACCATAGAGCTGCTGCACGTAGTAGTTGGCAGAACGAACACTGGAGAGGTTGTCGAACCAAATGAGGTCTGGACGCCACTGCCATCCATCGACATGGGCGAAGAGAGGTGCATAGGTAGCTTGATAAACCACGTCGGCATTGCGCTCCAAGCCAGTCATGAATGCAGCCTCGGAAAGAGCTGCCTCCCAAGAGTTAGGGTCGTGCTTGGCATGAGCTGCATACTCTCCTGCGAATACCTTAGGACCCTTGCGGTCGTAATTGTCGTAGCGATTGGCATTGGTGCGGAACCACTCTGGGCTCTTGTAGTAATGCTCATCTACCAAATCGACCTTCAATTTGCGCATCTCTTGCCAGCCATAGTCGAAGTCCTTGCCGTCGGCTGATGGACCAGAGGAACCACAAATCTTCATCTTAGGATATTTGGCGCGAATCTGTTCGATGAATTTCTGCAAACGCTCAGGATAAAGAGGGCCCCACTGTTCATTTCCGATGCCAATTTGCTTTAAGTTGAATGGTGCAGGATGCCCCATGTCGGCACGAACCTTACCCCACTTGGAGGTTACGGGGCCATTGGCGAACTCTATCAAGTCGAGTGCGTCGTCGATGTAGCTTTGCAAGTCATCGACTGCCACGTGTGCGTTCTTGTCCTTGTCGTCATTCTGATATTGGCAAGCCAAACCTACAGAAAGGATAGGTAGTGGGTCGGCGCCAATCTTCTCGGAAAGGAGGAAGTACTCATAGAATCCCAATCCGTATGTCTGGTAATAATTAGGATAGAGGCGATGAGGGAAGGTATAGTTCCAGCGGTTCTCGTTCAAAGGGCGATTCTCTGGTGCGCCAACCGTATTTTTCCACTCGTAGCGAGTGTCGAGGTCGGTACCCTCCACGATACAACCGCCGGGAAAACGGAATACGCCAGGATGCAAGTCGGCTAGGTCTTGTACGAGGTCGGCACGCAAACCATTCCAGTTGTCCTCAGGGAAGAGGGAGATGTGGTCGAGGTCAACGCTCTCTGCACCTTTCTCCAGATACACACGCATCATGCCTTTCGCATCGGTCTGTGTGGAAGTCAAGGTCGCAGTATATTTCTGCCACTTGTTGTTGGTAATGATGATGCTTTGCTTGGCGATGACATTGTTGTTGGAGTTGACCAGTTCCACACGAATCTTGGTTTGCTTGCCATCCACGAGGTGAAGGCGGGCATACACGGTAAAGTCATATTTCATGTCCTTCTTCAAGCCCATGCCGAAGAAACCACGATTCTCCAAGCCCGTTTGCTTTTCCTTGGCACCGGCAGATTCCAATGTCACGTAGTGAGGGTTGCGTTCGAAGGCTGGTTTTACATCGCTAACGGTGACGTTGCCGAAGGTGTTCCAGCCCATCAGTCGCTGGGGGAACTCGAAGGATCGGTTCTCCACCATCTCGGCATAGAGACCGCCATCGGCACCGAAGTTGATGTCTTCAAAGAAGATACCGTACATGGTAGGTTGGATTTCCACACCTGGCTTGTTGGCTTGCACAGTAAACTGATGTTGTGCGGAAGCACTGAATGAAGTCATTGCCGCCATCAAGAGGGCAGCGAAGAGTTTTGTCTTTCTCATATTTACGTTTGTTGTTTTTAGGTTTTCTTGTTGCTTGCCCATATTCCAGCATGAGCGTTTCTACTTGCAAAGGTACGAAAAATCCACCTCATAAGGGGTGGATTTTTCGCTTAAATATATTGGATAATAGCTATAAACCGTTCTTTTTCTACTGTTTTGCCAGAAATTATCCATTTTTCCCCAAGGCATACTTACTTTGTGACAGGAATGATGTTGAAAGTAAATGCCTTGTTACCGTAGTGGATGCGGTATTTTTCCAGAGGCATTGCACCCCAAGAGTTCTCGCCACCTACACCCATGTGTTCTCCGTCGAGGAAGAGGTTGGTGTATTTAGACTTCTTCAACTCATAGCTGTGACGCTGGTCCTTGTCGTCTCCATCGTCCAACTCTTCTGTGTCGAAGTGGATGGCGCTAGCATAGAATGGTTGGCAATTCTTTACCATGAATCCGAAGCCTGTGGAGTCGGTTTGCTTCCACCATCGCATGTCGCTCTTGGTGCCGCTTTCTTGAGGCCGGATGTATGGGAAGTATTGTTCGTCAGCCTCCTGACCAAAGCTAATCAATGGCACGCTTTCCTTACGGTCGGAGTAGTTCTCGACAGGACCGCGACCATAATACTCGCTCCACTCCATGTTGTATGGCAACTGCATCAACATACCAAAACGGAACATATCGCTTACTTTTTCGCCTTCGGTGGCAAAGAATTGCTCAGTCACGTTCATGATGCCCGTATTGGCATATACTTTATAGGTAAGTTTCAACTCGCCCTTTACATCTGGCATGTCGTATGAAGAAGTGATGGTGTAGATGTTTTGCTTCTTGTCCTTTTCTACTTCTACGCCCTTGATGTTCATCTGAGGATTCTTCCAAGCCTTGAACTTCTTGTGCAACTGTGCACCCATGTCGTTGTCGGTAGGTGCACGCCAGAAGTTTGGCTTCAATGTACCTTCTTCGCCGAGGAACGACTTGCCTTGGTAGGTGTATTCTGAGATAAGACCAGTCGTGCGGTTTACCTTCAAGGTGAAGGTAGGGGTGGAGACGGTGATGTTTTGGTCGCCCTTCTTGTCGATGAGCTTGCTCTTCACGTTCTTGCCGTTCTTAGCCGTCGCCATCTTCTCGGTGCAATGCCCACAGCACTTCTTCTCCTTGACCGTCAACTGAGCGTATGCCACCGTTTGGTCTTCCTTGATTAATGGTTCGGCTTTCTTGGTGGCAAACTCGATATCCACGAAGATTTCCTTGCCTTTGGCCTTTGCCAAATCATAAGGAAGGGTGAAGCTCTTGGTCTGTTGTGGGGCGACATCTAGGTTGTCGATGACACCTCTCTGTGTGCGCTTGCCATCTTCGAGCAAGTACCACTTCAACTTATAGCCGCTAAGGTCACGGAAGAAATTCTCGTTATATACGTTTACCTCGCCCTTTACGGCATCCTTCATGGTTGCCCAGATGTTTTGGTACTGGTATGCCAATTCGTAAGCATGAGGGTTGAGCTGACGGTCAGGACCGATGATACCATTGCAGTTGAAGTTGTTGTCGCTAGGGTCATACTTATTGTAGTCACCACCATATGTGTATTCTATCTGGCGAAGTTCCTCGTTGTTCATCAACTCAGGGTCGATGCTCATAGGCTTCTGTATCTTGCGGTGTAAGCCTTGATCGACAAAGTCCCAGTCGAAGCCGCCTTGGAAGATAGGATACTTGCGCACCAAGTCCCAGTAGTCCTTCAAGTTACCGCCCGAGTTGCCCATGGTGTGGTTGTACTCGCACTGGATGAGCGGTTTGGTGTTGTCTGGGTTCTTGCAATATTTCTCGCAGTTGGCCACGCTATAGTACATAGGACAATAGATGTCGGTGCCCTGCGTGTTGTTGTGCCACAAGGCACGCTCGTACTGCACAGGACGGCTCTGGTCCTGGCTCTTGATCCAGTCGTATGCGTCGAGGAAGTTCTTGCTCATGTGTGTCTCGTTGCCCATGCTCCAAGTCACGATGCAAGGATGGTTGAAGTACATGGACACATTGTGCTGGTTGCGCTCCAAGATTTGCTTGGCAAACATAGGTTTTGCCACAGGTGCTTCGTCCTTGTAGCCGAAGCCATGGCTCTCTTGGTTGGCCTCTGCCACAACATAGAGACCATATTCATCACAGAGGTCATACCAACGTGGGTCATCAGGATAATGACAGGTGCGAACGGCGTTGATATTCAGACGTTTCATAATCTTGATGTCCTGAATCATACGTTCCACGCTTACTACGTATCCACCATCCGGGTCTATCTCATGACGGTTGGCACCCTTGATGAGTACTGGCTGCCCATTCACACAGAACTGTTTGTTCTTGATTTCCACCTTGCGGAACCCCACCTTGACAGGAGTGATTCCAACGGTGCGGGAAGTGAGGTCAACCTTAGTCTTTGTTCCCTTTGCCGATGTAGCTTTAGCAGGTTTGCCCACCATGGCATAAAGCGTATAGAGGTTGGGAGTCTCGGCCGTCCACTTTTTTGGGTTCTTCACCTCAAAGGTGCAGTTGGCCTTTCCATTGACACTCGTCACCTCCTTCGAAGCCACGATTTCGCCTGTGGCATTGTCCACCAACGAGTAGGCAACAGAGGCGTTGCCTTTCACCTTCGTGGAAATGTTGAGCACGCCATCTTGATAATCATTCACCAAGTCGGGAGTGACACGGATGTCCTCAATCTGTACTTTGGCATCTCTTGCAAAAAGGTAGTTCTCACGAGCCACACCGCTCAAACGCCAGAAGTCTTGGTCTTCACACCAGGAGCCATCGCTCCAGCGGAAGGTTTGGAAGGTAATGAGGTTCTTTCCCTTTTGGAGGTAAGGGGTAATGTCGAATTCTGCTGCCACTTTGCTGTCCTCTGCATAGCCCACAAACTTGCCGTTGACATAGAGATAGATGTTGGAGGTGACGCTACCGAAATGGGCGATAATCTGCTTGCCGTCCCAATCGGCAGGTATGTCGATGGTGCGGCGATAAGAACCTACATGGTTGTCTTTTGTAGGTACGGCAGGAGGCTGTTGGTCGAAATGACCACTCCATGCGAAGCCGCTGTTCACATACTCTGGGTCGCCATAGCCCAGCACTTCCCAGTTGCCGGGCATGGCCATTGTTCCCCATTTGGAGTCATCCAAGTCTGTCTTGTAGAAGTCTGTAGGACGTTGGTCTGCATTCTCCACCCAATTAAACTTCCAAGTGCCGTCGAGCGAGAGGAAGTTAGCACTCTTCGTGATGTCGCCCTTCGAACCGTTCAAGGTGATTTCACCCGGTAGGAAGGAGAAGAAGTTAGTATGCAATGGAAAACGGTTGATGGCATTCACCTGAAGGTCGTGCCATTCGGTAAAAGCTGGTTGCTGGGCGGTCGCCGTCTTCGACGACTTAATGGCAGCCTTCGGCTTTTTCACGCCGAAGGTTGCCATTGCCAAACCTGCAATACCCAAGGTAAGGATAAGTCTTTGTTTCATGTTATTTGGTATTTAAATATCTGTCGTACTCGCAAGCAGTCAGCAAGAAGGCTCCTACACCGAAGTTGGCCTGTGAGTTGGCATCGACGGTCTGTCCGGGGATGGCGCGTTCGCCGATAGGCTGCACATATCCCACTTTCCCGTCAGTCTGGAGAGCTGTCTCTGTGAGGTAAGTCCAAGCGCGGTCGATGGTCTTCTTATAGTCTTTCTTGTTGAGGTAACCGTTGTTCACGCCCCAAAGCATACCGTATGTGAAGAAGGCTGTACCACTGGTTTCTGGACCTGGTGCATGGTCCGGGTCCATCATGGAGCGTGTCCAGTAACCCTCTGGTTGTTGAATATCGGCAACAGTCTTGGCCAAATTTTGGAACTTATCTACGAAGAACTGGTAGTGCTGATAGTCTTTTGGCATATCTTGCAACACTTTAGCCAAGCCTGCGAGAACCCATCCATCACCACGTGCCCAGAAGTCTTTCTTTCCGTTGGCACTCTTGTGCTTGGGATAGATGTACTTGCCGTCACGGAAATAGAGATTTGTCTCTTTGTCAAACATAATCTCGTCTGTCGTGAGCAAGTTGGCGTAGAGCTTGTCGAGATATTTCACATCGCCTGTGAGTTTGTACATCTTCGTCATCACGGGCATCACCATGTAGAGGGCATCGCTCCACCACCAATAGTCGGTAGGTTCGGAGTAAGCCTCGTAGTGCATCACTTCCTTGGCACGTTTCACCATAAACTCGGATGCTTCGGCATTGCCTTTCTCCTTTTCTATATTATATAGGTCGATATAGGTTTGGAAGCAAATCTGCCAGTCGCCGAAGAGCACCCAGTCCTTGCCCTCACCGTAAGGTTTGTATTTCCACTTGGCTGGGTTCGCCTGTGTGGCACCGCTCCAGTTGTTGAAGTCTGCCCAAGTCAGAGTGTAGTCGAGCATCTTTTGGTCTTTGAGGAGCTTATATACCTCTATATTGCCAGTATGGTAAGCGGCGTTGTCCCAAAAAGAACGCACTTCTGCCTTGTTGTTGGCTTGCCAATAGTTGTTTACTTTTGTTATCATCTCCACGATTTGTTCGTGGGTCCAGGTCTTGGAAGCCTTCACTTCCTTCTTGCTTTTCTTTGCCTTGTTGGCTGGGGATGCTGTCTGTGCTGCGTTCAAAGGCAAAGTCAAAACTACAGCAGCTAACATCAAAAATATCTTTCTCATGTATAATTCAACATTTAACATTCAACACTTAACATTGTCTCTTACCACTTGTCCTTGGTGACGATCTCGTCCTTCCACTGATGGTCTTTAGGGAACTGTTGGTTGCTCCAAGCCTTCACCTGTGTCCAAGGCTGTGCTGCGTCGGTCCAGAATGGATGGTCGGCAGGCAAGCCGAGCGGCATGAAGGCAAGGGTTGTCATGTAGAGAGAACCATTGTTGGTGTACCAGTCGGCCACGTTCTTTTGGCTAGCGCCACAGAAGCCGATGCTAAGATAGCCTTTCACGTTGAAATTGTTCTCTTGGTCGAACATGCGGTGCAGCACCTTGGTCAAGGCGGCACGTACTTGTCCGTTGCTGAGGTCGGAAGGCAACTTCTGATACCAGGCCATCAAGGCAAGTGGTTGCATGGTAGCCATACGATAAGGAATACTTCTGCCGAAAACAGGGAAAGTACCTTCTGGCGAAATGAATCTTTCCAAGATGAGGCTATATTTCTGGCAACGCTTCAACTCTCTGTTATAATACTTCTGATAGTCGAGGCGTGTGTTGGCTTTTGCGTCTATCATTGCTTGGAGCGTCTCCAAGTACATCGGATGGAACACATAACTGCTGTAATAGTCGAAAGCAAAGACGGGACCATCGGAATACCAACCATCACCGACATACCATTCCTCCATCTTGCGGCAAGCTGAGTTGACACGATATTGGTCGTAGTCGCCACCAGCCTTCGCCATGAAACTCTCGATGGTGGAAGAGAAGAGAAGCCAGTTGGTGTAAGGAGGGTCGATATGACGGAGCTTGGCAAACTCAGTCAGGTAGCGTTGCTTGGTCACGTCGTCCAATGGCTTCCACAAAGTATCGTAAGCACGGAGGAAACTCTCTGCGATGTAAGCGGCATCCACCAAGTTCTGTCCACCGATACCCCAACAGAGGTAATCCGGGTTCTGAGGATCAACTGCATTCTTGTAAGAAGCCAATGCCCATTCACGGAGCTGCTTGCGCTGCTTGCCCTCGGCTGTCTCGTCATCGGGGAGGGTGAGCCAGGGGGCGATGCCTGCCATCAATCTTCCGAAGCACTCCATATAGAGCACCTTCTTGTTGCGATTGTCGAAACTAGGGCTGAATTCGGTTTGCATGTTCTTCTGCAGCTCACCTTTCGCCATGTTCTCAAGCACAGGCTGGGACATCTTGTAAGCCAAGGAACACCAATAAGCACGGTCGCTCTGCTGTAACACTTTCTTCTTGGCAGCATTGACACCCATGAATGGGATGAGCGCCAAGAGGATGGTCATCATGACACTTTTGTATATATAATTCATAGTTAGTTATAATTTGTTAGTTTGTATTATTCTTTTTGTTATTACGTCTTGTGGCTGCAATTACTTAAGACCTTGTGCATGATTACATATTGCTCCATAGAACTATGTTGCTAGGTAATAAGGTCTGTGCAGCTGCAAATATATGAAATTTTAGTTAGAAACAAGCAGAGCGACCGGTATTTTTATTGTTTTTTCAGTATTGGCATACCGTTTTCCCATGAAATAGGTATCCACAGGTGACGGCTGTCGCTCAAATGTTTGGGATTCCAGATGTCAGCCATGAAGACATAATCTGCGCCATGGAACATTTTTTTCTGGGCTGTAGTCTCCACCTTATATATATAGGTGCCCTGGCCGCCGAAAGTTTTGTCAGCTCCCTCGCCACGACAAGGATTAGGGAGTTGTTCCCAATGACCATAGATATTTTTTGCCTTAAACATACGGGCGGCATTTGGTGCCCATCCTGTGCATCCACTGGTGATCATCCAGTAAGTTCCATCCTGCTTGAAGATGGTTGGGGCTTCGTTCTGTCCTCCGGCGGCAACCCTCACGAAAGAGCCGTTGTGTGCCATGTAGTCATCCGTCAGTTGTGCGATTTGGAGCGTTAGGTTGTCCTCTGAAGAAAAGATGTGGTATGCTTTTCCGTCATCATCGACGTAGATGGTCATGTCACGAGCCATCTGACCTCCTTCGAAGTCACGCATGAAGAACATGCCTCGCTCTATCTGGGTGCGCCATTCCGGTGTCCACCATTTCTTCATTTCTGGGAAGAGAAGCTGATGTCTCAAGTCGGTGGTGTCGGGAAGACAGAATCCTACGGGATAGATGCCTGCGTTGGCACGGCTGGAACGAACGAATTTGAATGGTCCGAAAGGAGTGTCGCTGGTGGCGATGCCATAGCGGGCGGCAGCATAACCTTTGCCTTTCAGTTCGAGATGAAACCACATCACGAATTTCTTGGTCTTTTGGTTGTATAGCACTTTGGGGCGCTCAATGATGCAGCCACCCTCGATGTCACTTCCTGGCTCATTAGACACAGGGAGTACTAATCCATGATTTGTCCAGTTCTTCAAATCTTTTGAGGTGAAGCAGCTTACGCCGAGCGAACTGTAAGGTTTGCCGTCTTCAGAACGGCTCTCACCATACCAATAATAAGTACCTTTGTAATTGAAAATGTTACCACCATGGGCATTGATGTGCTTGCCTGTGTTGTCTTTCCACACGCCTCCGTCCATCGGGGCTTGCGCTTGGGCAGGAGATAGCCAGGCCAGGTTCATCAACAATAATAATGTTAGTAATTTATTCATTGAATTGCTGTTATTAAGTTAGTATTTTGGCTTATCGGTTGCAAAATTAACTACAAATCCTAGCAAAGAAGAGTAGAAATCGGTAAAAAAAGGGCATTATCCGTGAAAAAGCCTTGCCATGAATGATTATTGGATGCTATTTCGCGAAATTGCCTTTGCTGCACTTATTTTTTCTATTCCACAGAGAAAGTTCCATTCCGTAGTACGAAATGCACATTCCGAACAACGGAACGGAGATTAGCTTGTGGTCGGAGATTTCATTGTGTGGATTCGCAGACTTTTATCTAGTGAAAGGCAAATTAAAACGTGGACTATCCTAGGATAGTCCACGTCACATCTAACTAAACCTAAAATATTTTTGCTTACCTAAGCATAACATGATATTATTCATTCTCTGGGTCATAGACCTGTTTGTTGGCATCATAGATGGCAAGCTCGGCAAGGTTAAAATACTTTTTGTCGCCAAAGGTCTTGGTAACAACAAGGCGAAGGTGAGTGAACGACTTGCCTGCATCAATACCATCAGAGGTATATTCTGCACCACTGCCAGAAGGAAGACTAGATAGAATTTCCTTCACATTTTCCCAAGTCTCACCGTCGTTGCTGATCTGAATATCCAGATTCTCTAGTCCTACCTGAGAGCCACTACGGTTACTATACCAGAACATGATAATCTGATGAGCCTCCTTGAAATCTACCTGAATGTATTGAGGCAGAGGCACCTGCGGACTAGACCAACGAGTATGGAAGAACGAATTGTAGTTACCGTCCACCAAGTTCTTGATAGGTTCCTCTGTTGGCTCCTGGTTATCAGTACTCAGCATATCTGCTGTAACATTGATTTTGTCGCCCTTGGTATATGAGATGGTAGCAGGGAGTACACCTGACTGTGCTTTCACCATAACAGGAGTGCCACCTTCATTCTTGGCATTGAACGCCTGGAAAGTAAAGGTATAGTCACCATACTTTTTAAGTGTATTCTCGATGAGAAGTAACTACTCAGTCATATTGAAATGGGTACACGTATTCAAGGGAGGGCTACAAGTCAGCTCTCCTTTGAAAT
>CAVGEN010000069.1:0-8177 GCA_963628185.1 Waltera intestinalis
GTAGCCGCCTCCTTTCAATAGAGAGCCTCGATTACGAAAGTAGTCGGGGCTTTTTCATGTTTAGGGGAGTCTATTAATCATAATATCTCCCGTTGTAAATCAAAAAATCCGCACAGATTTAGTCTCTGCACGGAAATTCTCAAAAAACTAATTCTTGGTAAAAGTCAGAATCTTAGGGATTTTAACCCATTTGCGGTTTCTGGCAACCTTGAGTGTGCTGCCAGCAAGTTGCTTTAATTCGTATGTGCCATCGGCGTTGATGGTCAGGTTGGCAGTGAGGTCTTCGCTTCCATAGTCATTGATAATGGATAGATGAGCCGTCTTGCCGTCGATCTGTGCATCTGTGATAAACCATTTCCTGCTATCTTTCTTGTCGCCAAAGTAGCCGGCCATCGTACCAAAGATTTCTTGTCCCGGTACTTGGATGTCATTGCTGTAAAAGTTGATTTTCAGATACACGTCATACTCTTTGTTGGTAAGGGTTCCCTTGAACAGAGTGCTGTCATTTTGAGCCAACAAGCTGAGGGATGACAGCCCTAGTAATGCGCTTAATAATACCTTTTTCATCTTTTTATGTGAATTAACTGCGACAAAGTTATTTATTTAAATCAAGAAAATGGCAGTTTTTACTAATAAAGTTACCTGTTTCTTCGTTTTTTTGCAATTATTTACTTATCTTTGCGGTGTTTTATTGATATTTTATGGGAAAAGAAAGATTATTTCCAGATTATATATTTGAGTCTAGTTGGGAAGTGTGTAATAAAGTAGGAGGTATTTATACAGTCTTATCTACACGTGCCAAGACTCTTACGGAAAAGTTGCAAGACCGACTTATCTTCATCGGTCCTGATTGTTGGAGAGACAAGGTGAATCCTTATTTCTCAGAAGATGTTACGCTTTATGCAGAGTGGAAAACCGAAGCTTTGAAAGAAGGCTTGAAAGTGAAAGTCGGGAGATGGAACATCCCCGGGGAGCCTGTGGCTGT
Source organism: Waltera intestinalis (assembly GCA_963628185.1). Lineage (GTDB taxonomy): Bacteria > Bacteroidota > Bacteroidia > Bacteroidales > Bacteroidaceae > Prevotella. The sequence continues at coordinate 986 of CAVGEN010000069.1, forward strand.
CCTCGTTGACTTCGAGCCTTACTTTGCCAAGAAGGACGAAATCTATGGGAAGCTGTGGGAAAGCTATCAGGTGGATAGCCTTCATGCGTATGGCGACTACGACGAAGCGTCCATGTTCTCGTATGCTGCGGCTTTGGTCGTGGAAAGTTTCTGTAAACATGTTGTAGAGAAGGGAAAGAAGGTAGTCTATCATGGCAATGAATGGATGACTGGACTTGGCGTACTTTATGTCAACAAGTATCTTCCTGAGGTCGCTACCGTGTTTACAACTCACGCTACGAGCATCGGTCGAAGCATCGCAGGTAACAACAAGCCTCTTTATGACTATCTGTTTGCCTATAATGGCGACCAAATGGCAGGTGAGCTGAACATGCAGAGCAAGCACTCTATCGAGAAGCAGACCGCCAAGTATGTGGATTGCTTTACCACGGTGAGCGACATTACCGCCAATGAGTGCAAGGAACTGCTCGACAAGCCTGTTGACTTCGTCTTGCCAAATGGATTTGACAATAGCTTTGTGCCAAAGACTGCTGCTTTTGCAAAGAAGCGCAAGGAGGCTCGCAAGCGTTTGCTGGATGTGGCTAATGCCTTGATGGGTACAGACTTGGGTGATGACACGCTGATAGTTTCCACCAGTGGCCGCTATGAGTTCCGCAACAAGGGTGTGGATGTCTATATCGAAGCCATGAACCGCTTGTTGCGTGACTCCAACTTGAAGAAAAATGTGTTGGCGTTCATCGATGTTCCGGGATGGGTAGGCGAGCCGCGCAAAGACCTGCAGGAACGTTTGGCAAGTGGTGAGAAATATGACACGCCATTGGAGGTTCCTGCGATTACGCACTGGCTCAACAATATGAGCCATGACAACGTGCTGGGTATGCTGAAGTATCTCAATATGCAGAATCGCAAGGAAGACAAGGTGAAGTTGATATTCTTGCCATGTTATCTGACCGGTGATGACGGCATCGTCAACAAGACCTATTACGATGTGGTGCTTGGCAACGATCTCTGCATCTATCCTTCTTATTATGAGCCTTGGGGCTACACGCCTTTGGAGGCAGTGGCGTTCAAGGTGCCTTGTATCACCACCGACTTGGCTGGTTTCGGCCTTTGGGCTAACAGCGAGAAGGGCGGTTATAGCGAAATCGAGGATGGCGTGAAGGTTATCCATCGCACAGACTATAACTATTCCGAGGTGGCTGATGCCATCAAGGATGTGGTAGCCAAGTATTCGGGCATGACGGATGCGCAAGTGAAGAAATGTCGCAGCAATGCCGACAAGTTGTCGAAGAAAGCATTGTGGAGCCACTTCATAGAGTATTACTATGATGCTTACGACTTTGCCTTGCGTAAGGCGGAAGACAGAATGAAGAAATGATAATAAGAACAATAAACTTATTACTTAATATAAAGGATAAAACTTTAATATAAACACAATGAAAATCAAAGCAGATTATGCAAATGCTCCTCAATGGAAGGAGACAATGGTGAAATCAAGCCTTCCTAAAGAGTTGGAATGCTTGGACGAGATTGCTCACAACATGTGGTGGGCATGGAATTACGAAGGTCGTGACTTGTTTAAGAGTCTCGATGAGAATTTGTACGAGCAGGTAAATGCCAACCCTGTGTTGCTTTTGGAGCGTTTGAGCTACGACCGTAAGGAAGCTATCGTGAAAGACAAGGCTGTTATGGCCAAGGTGAAGAAGGTTTACAAGATGTTCCGTGATTACATGGACGTTAAACCTAACGCTAAGCGTCCTTCTGTAGCTTATTTCTGCATGGAGTATGGTTTGAACCAGGTGTTGAAGATTTACTCGGGTGGTCTTGGTATGCTTGCTGGTGACTACTTGAAGGAGGCTTCTGACAGCAATGTAGATCTTTGTGCTGTAGGCTTCCTCTACAGATATGGCTACTTTAAGCAGTCGTTGAGCATGGACGGTCAGCAGATTGCCAACTATGACGCCCAGAACTTCAACTCGCTCCCTATCGAGCGCGTGCTCGATGAGAATGGCAACCATGTAGTTGTTGACGTTCCTTATATGAACTATCAGGTTCATGCGTATGTTTGGCAGGTGAATGTGGGTCGTATCAAGTTGTATCTCTTGGATACGGACAATGACATGAACTCTGAGTTCGACAAGCCTATCACTCACTCTCTCTATGGTGGTGACTGGGAGAACCGCTTGAAGCAGGAAATCTTGCTGGGTATCGGCGGTATCTTGACATTGAAGAAACTTGGCATCAAGAAGGACATCTATCACTGCAACGAGGGACACGCTGCCCTCTGTAACTTGCAGCGTCTTTGCGACTATATCGAGGAGGATGGCTTGAACTTCAACCAGGCTCTTGAGTTGGTTCGTGCTTCTTCTCTCTATACTGTTCACACTCCAGTGCCAGCTGGACACGACTACTTCGACGAGGCTCTCTTCGGCAAGTACATGGGTGGCTACCCGCAGCGTCTTGGCATCTCTTGGGATGAGTTCATCGGCATGGGCCGTGAGAATGCAGACGATCACAACGAGCGTTTCTGCCTCTCTATCTTCGCTTGCAACACCTGCCAGGAAGTTAATGGCGTAAGTAAGTTGCATGGTTGGGTAAGCCAGCAGATGTTCAACAACATCTGGAAGGGTTACTTCCCAGAGGAGAACCACGTAGGTTATGTAACCAATGGTGTACACTTCCCGACATGGACGGCTACAGAGTGGCGCAATGTCTATGACAAGTACTTTGACAAGAACTTCATGAACGACCAGAGCAACGAGGATATCTGGCATGCGATCTATAACGTTTCTGACGAGGAAATCTGGAAGACTCGTATGGCATTGAAGCAGAAACTCGTGGCTTACATCCGTGAGAAGTTTACAGAGTCATGGTTGAAGAACCAGGGCGACCCTGCCCGTGTGGTTTCTTTGCTTGAGCGCATCAACCCTAATGCCTTGATGATTGGCTTCTGCCGCCGTTTCGCTACTTACAAGCGCGCTCACTTGCTCTTCACCGACTTGGACCGCTTGTCTAAGATTGTCAACGACCCAGAGCATCCTGTATTGTTCTTCTTCTCAGGCAAGGCTCACCCAGCTGATGGCGCAGGCCAGGGCTTGATCAAGAAGATTTTCGAGATTTCCCAGCGTCCGGAGTTCCTCGGCAAGATTATCTTCTTGGAGGACTACGACATGACATTGGCTCGCCGCTTGGTTTCCGGTGTTGATATTTGGATGAATACTCCTACACGTCCTTTGGAGGCTTCTGGTACATCTGGCGAGAAGGCTGAGATGAACGGTGTTGTCAACCTCTCTGTACTTGACGGTTGGTGGGTAGAAGGTTACCGCGAGGGTGCAGGTTGGGCTCTTCCTGAGAAGCGTACCTATCAGAACCAGGGTTACCAAGACCAGCTCGATGCCGCTACTATCTACAACTTGTTGGAGAACGACATCATCCCGATGTACTACAACAGGAACAAGGCTGGTTACAGCAAGGAGTGGATTCAGGTAGTGAAGAACTCTATCGCTACAATCGCTCCTCACTATACGATGAAGCGTCAGTTGGACGACTACTACGACAAGTTCTACTGCAAGCAGGCTGATCGTTTCAAGGAGTTGGCTGCCAACAACAATGCCTTGGCCAAGGAGATAGCTCTTTGGAAGGAGTCTGTAGCTGAGCGTTGGGACGGCATTCATGTGGTTTCCAAGACCGACGAGGCTGCCAACGGTGTCGAGACTGGCAAGAAGTACAAGAAGCAGTATGTCATCGACGAGCAAGGCTTGAACGATGCAGTAGGTCTGGAACTTGTTGTCCTGAGCGACCAGGTTGGTGAGGGCAAGCAGGTTTATGGTGTTTATCCATTCAATGTAGTAGGTCACGAGGGTAACAACTATACATTTGAGGCTGTGATAGAGCCTGTGAACGCAGGTTCGTTCAAGACAGCCGTTCGTATGTATCCTAAGAACGACAAGCTGCCACACCGTCAGGACTTCTGCTACGTTAAGTGGTTGGACTAATATGACAAGACAAGCTAGATAAAATAAAAAAGGAATTTCCAAATCGGAAATTCCTTTTTTATTTTTGGAATATTGTTTTCTTAAACAAGATATTGCGAAGAGATACTCTCGTTGTCCTCGACACGGCGGATAGTCTCGGCAAACATGTCGGCGATAGTCAGCTGCTTGACCTTGTCGCAACGCTTGGTGTAAGGGATGGAGTCGGTGAAGACTATCTCCTCAAGGGCTGATTGCTGCACACGGTCGGAGGCAGGACCACTCATTACGCAGTGGGAAGCGCACGCACGGACGGTCTTGGCGCCAGCCTGCTTCATGATGTCGGCAGCCTTGGTGATGGTACCTGCGGTATCTACCATATCGTCGATGATGACAACGTTCTTGTCTTTTACGTCACCGATGATTTGCATACTTGCTACAACGTTGGCACGAGCGCGGGTCTTGTTGCAAAGCACGAGTGGACAACCGAAATACTTGGCGTATGTGTTGGCACGCTTGGAACCACCGACGTCAGGGGAAGCGATAACCAAGTCTTCTAGGCGCAAGCTTTGCAGGTAAGGCAGGATGACACCTGAGGCATAGAGGTGGTCGACAGGAACATCGAAGAAACCTTGGATCTGGTCGGCATGGAGGTCCATGGTGATAAGGCGGTCGATGCCGGCGACACTGAGCAGGTCGGCGACGAGCTTGGCACCGATGCTGACACGAGGCTTGTCCTTGCGGTCCTGGCGAGCCCATCCGAAGTAAGGTATTACTGCGATGATGTGGCGGGCTGAGGCACGCTTGGCTGCGTCGATCATCAGAAGCAACTCCATCAAGTTGTCTGAGTTGGGGAAGGTGCTCTGTACGAGGAATACGTCACGCCCACGGATAGACTCCTCGAAAGAAACGCCAAATTCGCCATCAGAGAACTTGGTGACAACCAGGTTGCCTAGCGGACAGCCTAGGCTTGCACAGATTTTTTCTGCAAGGTATCTCGAGTTTGTACCGGAGAATACCAAAAAAGAGTTTTTGTCACTCATTTTACTTTTTAGTTTATATGTAATTAAATTGTTGTTCGTAGTTTAGCCTATGGCTTTTCGTAGTTTTTCGAAGTGCGCTATCACTTCCTTGTAGTCTTTCTCGTTGTGGATGTCGAAGCGATTCCACAAGTCGCCGCAGACCACGACTCCACCAAAGCCGAGAGCCTTCGCAATCTTGATGTTTTCTAGGCTCATGCCTCCGAGTGCATAGACTTTCTTGTCGATGAGTCCTTCCTTGGCCGCCATCTCCAGCTGGTTGATCGAGAAGGAAGACTTCTCTTCCTTGAACTCGATGCAGTCGAAGACATTTTTGAGGAAGACGTACTGTGACTTCTTTTTCATCTCCTTGAGCTTTGCCAGGTCGGTGCATGTGCGGCTGAACTTGCCCTTGTAGCCATCGGGGAGCGGGGTGGAGGAATCGTCGATGTGGATGCCTGCCAAGTCGTACTCCTGTTTCAGGTAATAATGGTCGTGAACCGTAATCTTGCGATAGTAGTTCTCAGGCAGCAGTGTAAGTAGTCGTTCGGAGTACATCGGTGATGACCCCGGTTTGAAAAGATGCAAATTGTCCATTCCCTCATCGAACAATGAGGATAGTATCTTGTCTTCTTCCACAAAGAATGTGGACTTCGTCATAATCACTAATTTCATAGTCTGAAAAACTTTTCTGTTGCAAAAGTATTAAAAAAAAAGCAAACTAGCAATTATATCGAAGATAAAAAGCTATCTTTGCACCATAATTTAATATTTATCAAGACATGAAAGTAAATTTAGAGGATTTTAAGGAGGTTCATACTCCAATCTATGTTTTGGAGGAGTCTCGTCTGCGTGGCAACTTGGAACTGATAAAAAGTGTGGCCGAACGTGCCGATATGGAAATCATCCTGGCGTTTAAGGCATACGCTCTTTGGAAGACTTTCCCGATATTCCGGGAGTATATTTCTTCGACGACGGCTAGTTCTTTGAGCGAGGCGAGGCTCGCCTTGGAGGAGTTCGGCAGCAAGGCGCATACCTTTTCGCCTGCATATACTGATTACGAAATAGACGAGATCGCAAGATGCTCCAGTCATCTGTCCTTCAACTCCCTTTCTCAGTATGGGCGTTTCCATGACCGGGTTCGGGCGGTGGCTCCGGGCATCGAGTTGGGCTTGCGGGTGAACCCTGAGTATTCGGAAGTGGAGACGTTGTTGTATAATCCTTGTGCTCCGGGCAGCCGCTTTGGCGTTACCGCCGACAAGTTGCCCAAGCGACTGCCGTCGGATATTGCCGGGTTCCATTGCCATTGCCATTGCGAGAGTGGGGCGGATGTCTTTGAGCGAACGCTGGCTCGTATCGAGGAGAAGTTTGGGGAATGGTTTCCGCAACTGAAGTGGATTAATTTTGGAGGCGGACATCTCATGACGCGGAAGGATTATGATGTCTTACACCTTATTAATATAATAAAGGGGGTTCGCCAGCGCCATCCCAACCTTCGGGTCATCATGGAGCCGGGGAGCGCATTTGGGTGGCAGACGGGACCGCTCGTGTCGCAGGTGGTGGATGTTGTCGAAGACCATGGCATTCGGACGGCTATATTGAATGTGAGTTTTACTTGCCACATGCCCGACTGCTTGGAAATGCCGTACCATCCTGCGGTAAGAGGGGCTGAAACCTTGGAGGTGGAAGACCTGATGAAGGCTCCCGAGGGAGACCATGTGTATCGTTTGGGAGGAAATAGTTGCTTGAGCGGCGACTTCATGGGCTACTGGAAATTTGACCATGAGCTCGAAATCGGCGAGAATGTCATCTTCGAGGATATGCTCCATTACACAACCGTGAAGACAAATACCTTCAATGGGGTGTCGCATCCTGCCATCGGAATCGTGCATTTGGATGGAAATCTCGAAATCTTGAGAAAGTTTGGCTATGAGGACTATCGTGACCGAATGGACTAAAAAACGCAGTTTTGTGCGGAAAGGCACTTGAAAGTGTAGCGGAATAGGGTGAAAAATGCGGATTTTGTCAAATAAAAAGACAAAATGCGCATTTTTTTGAAAAAAAACTAGGAAAAAGTTTGGTAGTTCAGAAAAAAGCAGTACCTTTGCAACCGCATTTAGGGAAATGCTCCTAGCAATTAGGAATTAGTTGCGGAAATAGCTCAGTTGGTAGAGCACGACCTTGCCAAGGTCGGGGTCGCGG
>CAVGEN010000070.1:0-30880 GCA_963628185.1 Waltera intestinalis
GTTTCTTCACCACATTCTGGACACTTTACTCCATTTTGCAGGCGAATTTCTTTAAAGTACTTAATACAAGAGTCTTCTGTTGGGAAACGTTTGTCAAATTGGCTTAGTAACATGAGTGTTTTCTTGCAAAAATACTCATAAAATAGCAAACAGCAAGATCATTAACAGATTTTAGTACATTTATCACGATACGGAGATATATTTCTACTGAGACATCTTATGCTGGTTTGAAGGATGACGAGCAGCTTCCTTTTGTGGGTTCAAGCGGTATCACTTATTTCGGTAATGCAAATTCGACAGGTGGCTTTATGAAGACCATGACCAATAAGTTGCAGTTCGACCTTCAGTTGAATCAGAAGTTGGACATGATAACGAAAGGTTTGTTGTTCAAGATAAAAGGATCTTACAACAGTAACTATAACATCAGCAAGAATGCTGCTGCTGGTAAGGCTACTTATTATCCTGTACTTCAGGCGGATGGTTCTTACTTGTATAAGAAGAGTGGGGAAAATACTCCTGTGAGTTATGGCAGTCTGAATACGTCGCGTGGTCGAAATTGGTACTTCGAGACCTCTTTGAACTACAATCGTTCTTTTGGCTTGCATACAGTGACAGGTCTTCTCCTTTACAACCAAAGCAAGGCTTATTACCCTAGTAAATATACCGATATTCCTCGTGGATATGTAGGTTTGGTAGGTCGTGTGACCTACGATTGGAACAACCGTTATATGTTGGAGATGAACGTAGGTTACAATGGTTCGGAGAATTTTGCCCCTGGCAAGCGTTATGGTTTGTTCCCGGCTGTCTCTGCTGGTTGGGTTGTCAGCGACGAGCCTTTCTTCAAGCCATTGAACAAGGTGATTAGTTTCATGAAACTTCGTGCCAGCTACGGTCTGGTTGGTAACGACAAGTTCGGTAGTGATCGCTTCATGTATTTGCCGGATGTATATATTGCTGGTAGCAGCACAGCCTTTACCAATGGTGGCTATGCCTATAATTTCGGTATCAACAATGCTACTTGGTGGAAAGCATCATACGAATCTCTGAGACATAATCCAAATGTCACCTGGGAGCATGCTTACAAGCAAGACTATGGTGTGGATGTCAATTTCTTGAAAGATCGTCTTCGTGCCTCATTTGATTACTACTATGAGCACCGCACTGATATTCTCTTGACGTCATACATGGCACCAAACTTTATTGGTTTTACCATGCCTGCAACCAATAATGGTGTTGTCAATAGCTGGGGATATGAGGTTAGCTTGAAGTGGCAAGACAAGATAGGCAAGAACTTCAGATATTGGGCTGGTGCGAATCTCTCCTATAACCAGAATGAGGTGATAGAGCGAATGGAAACACCGGTGCCAAATGCTTATCAGATGCAAAAAGGGCATCGCCTGGGTGCCCGCAGCCAATATCAGTTCTGGCGTTTCTATGACGAGGATACCCCTGCTCTTTATGAGAAGACCTTTGGACAGGCGTTCCCAACTCAGTTGATTGAAAATTTGAAACCTGGTGACTGTGTCTATGTCGATTTGGATGGTAATGGTGTCATCGACGAGAACGATAAGACTCGTGGCTTGGGATATACTGATGATCCTGAGTATATGGCTGGTTTCAATATCGGCTTCTCTTGGAAGAACCTCTCTGTGAACACTCAGTGGACAGCCGCTTGGAACGTAAGTCGTATGATTTCGGATGTGTTCCGTGTTCCTTTCCAGGCTCGTACGGGTGCAACGCAGGGTGGGCTCTTGAAGTATCACTTGGATCACACTTGGACAGCTGACAATCCTTCGCAGAGTGCTGAATATCCAAGAGCTTCGTGGAAAAGTTCTGTGCAGAATTATGCTGAATCAACTCTTTATGAGAAAGACTCTAAGTATTTGCGTTTGAAGACTTTACAGGTGAGCTATGATTTCCGTGCGCCCTTTATGAAAAAAATGGGTATGACTCAGCTGCAGTTGTCTTTGAGTGGCTACAATCTCTTGACCTTTACTCCTTATCTTTGGGGTGATCCTGAGACAAAGGCCAGCTCTTCGCCAACATATCCTTTGCAGCGTACCTATATGTTATCGCTCAAGGTGGGCTTCTAATGGAAAAAGTGAGTTCTTGTCAATAAGTAACACATAAAAGATATTAATAATGAGACTAAATAAAGTATTTTCAGGCATGATGCTTGCCGTAGCTTCATCTATGGCTCTGGGGTCATGTACTGATGCTATCAAGTTTGGTGACTCCTTCTTGGAGAAGGCACCTGGTGGTTCCGCCACTCAGGACACCATCTTTAACAATGCGGAATATACTCGTCAGTTCTTGACCAGTATTTATTCCATGCAGTATTATGGATTGCCTTGGCGAAGTAGTTCGGCAAGTCCTGGTTCTGCAAGCTATTGGAATGGCCAGATAGAGGCTTTGTCTGATTGTTGGCAACTTAATTTTGCTAGTTCTGCTGTTTATAAGTTGTTTTATAAAGGTGCGTTGAAGGCTTCGTCCGACAACACGGTTTTCGGATTTAATAAGGAAAGAGTTTGGGAACAGGTACGCTTCGCTTATTTGTTGATGGAGAAAGTGGATCAAGTTCCTGGCTTGGAGCTGAGCGAGAAGGAGCAGATGAAGGCTGAGGCTAAGTGTCTGATTGCTGCCTCTTATTTCAATCTGATGAGATTCTACGGCGGTCTTCCGCTTGTCAAGCATTCGTATGAGGTAAATGATGCCTTTGCTGATGCCAAGCGGTCTTCCATTGAATCGACAGTCAATTTTATCGTTGGCTTGTTTGATGAGGCTATCAACTCTGGTGCGCTTCCTTGGACATACAATGACGATGATGCCGTTTCGCAAGAAGGACATTGGACTAAGGCCGCTGCCATGGGTATGAAATGTAAGGTGCTGCAGTTTGCTGCTTCACCTCTCTTCAATGACGACCAGCCTTATTACGCTGGTGAATATACTGCTACTAACGATTCCTGCGTTTGGTATGGTGGAAAGAAACAGGAACTTTGGACAGCGTGCCGTAAGGCTTGCGATGACTTCTTCAACCAGTTGACTGCCAATGGTGGCTATGAGTTGTTGCAGGCAACCAAGAAAACCCCGGAAGCTTATCGTTATGCTTATCGCCAGGCTTATTCTGCTCAGTCCAGTCCTGAGGTACTGATGGGGGTACGTATGACAACATCTAATAAGAACTCCAAGTACCAGTGGTGGTATTTGCGCAACAATGACCGTATGTCGTATAACCCTACTCAAGAGTATATCGAGATGTTCCCATGGGCAGATGGAAAACCTTTTGATTGGGATGCAACGGAGCAAGAGGGTAAGTTGGATGAGATGTTCGTTAAGTATGGAGATCGTACAAAGAGTAGTCAGGTCATCAAGACTCGTACTTTGACTCGTGACCCTCGCCTTTACGAGACTGCTTGCTGCAATGGTGTACTTTCTGTACCAAAGGCTACGGATGGTACTACTTCTGGTGCTAACTTTGAGATGTTTGTGGGAGGTACTAATGCAGGAAATGGACCTGCGCAAGATGTAGGCCAGTTTGGCTCAGGTTATTTCCATAATAAATATGTCATTGATGGGCCTAGTGCTACAACTTATCAGCGAAACTCTTATCCACAGTGGGTGATCTTGAGATTGTCAGACCTCTATCTTACATACGCAGAGGCTCTCTTGCAGGCTGATGGCAACAACGCCAAGGCTTTGGAGATGGTGGATAAGGTTCGTGAACGTGTGGGCTTGAAGGGGCTTGCCGAGTGCAACCCCTCGGAAAACCTAACGACAAACAAGGAAAACCTCTTGGAGGAAATCCTCCGTGAGCGAGCTTGTGAACTTGGCTTTGAGAACACTCGCTATTTCGACATGGTGAGATATAAGAGAAAGGACTTGTTCGAGCGTCCACTCCATGGATTGCGCATCTATCGACTGGTGAAGCAAGCTGATGGTAGTTATGCGAGAAGTTCCAAGCAGTGGTACAATGACGATCGTAAGCAAGCTGCTAAGTATTCGGAGGAATGGTATGAGCCAACTCATTTCGATTACGAGAAATTCCAGTTGACTTCTTCGGCGCGTGCTTGGTGGAATGGATTCGACAGCAAGTGGTTCCTCTTCCCGATACCGCAGTCTGAGGTTATCAAGGGGTATATGACCCAGAATCCAGGATGGTAATGCTTAATCGGAAATGTTAAGTGTTAAAAGTTAAATTATAAATGACATATAAGAATGAAACGAAATAATATCATGTTGATGATGGCTATGGCAGGCGCAGGTCTGCCAGCCATGGCACAAAATCAAATAGATTCGATCCATGCAAAGCGTTATCAGGAGCAAACGATTGATGTGGGTGCCAATGTCAATTTTAACCGTGAACAGTCAACGGGTGCTGTCTCTGTCATCACTAGCGAGACAACAACCAAGCGTACTGCCAAGAATATAGGCAATGCCATCCTTGGTCAAGGACTGGGCTTGGTTTCTTTGCAGAGTTCTGGCAACTATGCGGGTAGCAACCCTACGTTCTATGTGCGTGGCTTGCAGAGTATCTCGGGCAGTTCACCTCTCGTCTTGGTGGATGGCATAGAGCGTGACATGAAGTATATTTCTTCAGAGGAGGTGGAGTCTGTCTCTGTCTTGAAGGATGCGGCTGCTGTGGCTCTCTATGGCTACAAGGGTGCGAATGGTGCTATCCTCGTCACGACCAAGAGAGGTAAGTTCAATTCCAAGAGCGTGAAAATCAGTCTCGACCATGCCATCAACTTTATGGCAAACAAGCCTAAGTTTGTGGATGCGCAGACCTATGCCAATGCCATAAACGAGGCGTATGCCAATGACAAAAAGTCGCCTCGCTATACCGCAGAGGAGGTGGAGGCATTTGGCTCGGGTAAGTACTCCTCGCTTTATCCAAACGTCAACTGGCTCGACGAGACCTTCCGCAACCATAGTGTCACAAACATGTTGAACGCTTCCTTCCAGGGTGGCGGTCAGAGATTTAAGTACTATGCTATGCTCGACTTGCAGTATGACAATGGCTTCATCAAGAATCCAAATGAAAATGAAGGTTATTCTACCAATAATAAATATGTGAAGGGTAATCTTCGTATGAACTTGGATGCGCAGATTACCAAGAGCACCTTGATGAAGGTCAATGTCTTGGGAGTTCTTTCCGAGGCTAATCGTCCGGGTGCGTCTGCTAATCTTTGGGATATGGTTTATACTTTGCCTTCTGCTGCTTATCCTGTCAAGACTGAGGATGGCATGTGGGGTGGTAATGCTACTTGGGATGGAACCAAGAACCCTGTGGCTCAGTCGCAAGGTGCGGGATATATCAAGAACCATGAGCGTGGTATCTACAGTGACCTCACCCTTCGTCAAGACCTATCTACCTTGTTGCCTGGCTTGGCAGCGCAGGCTCGTGTGTCTTATGATAACTTCTCCAACATCTATGAGAATCATAGCAAGACATACGAATATGGAAGTCAGTTGGTGAATGGCTGGGTGAATGGCGAGCCTGAGTTGGGAAACCTCTTCAAGGGCGGCACCGACTCTGAGATGAGCACTGAGTCGGAGACCAATGCTTTCTATCGTCGTACACATTTCGACATTGGGCTGGATTATCAGCAGCGTTTCGGCCAGCATTCTCTCTATGCCATGTTGAGATGGGATTATGAGACCAACGACGAGGATGCTGTCAATACGACAATCAACCGTCAAAACATCTCGCTCTATACGCACTATGGATGGAAAGACCGATACTACTTGGATTTGGCGATGGTGGAGTCTGCCTCCAATCGCTTGGCTCCAGGGTCTAAGTGGAATTTCTCTCCGACGATTTCGGGTGCTTGGGTGATCTCCAAGGAAGGTTGGATGAAGAACGTGCGTTGGGTCAACTTCCTGAAGGCTCGTGCTTCCTTCGGCGTTATCAATGCGGATTATCTGCCAAGCAGTGGCTGGAACTACTATGTTCAGCAATATACCATCAGCGGTGGTACTTATCCATTCAATAGTTCTTGGAACTCTTCTTCAGGTGGCCGCACGGATCTTGACCGTATGGCGACGGAAAATTTGAGCCATGAGCAGGCTTTCAAGTATAACATGGGTTTGGATGCTACTTTCTTTGGTGGCTTGGACTTGACTTGGGATGCTTATTATCAGCGTCGTTCTCATATCTGGGTTTCTTCTGAGGGCAAATATACCGATCTCATCGGTGTGGAACCATCTTACGAACCAGACGGAAGGGTGAACACCTGGGGTACGGAACTGGGCTTGGATTATCATAAGCAACTGGGCGCTGTAGCATTCACGGTGGGAGGTAATCTCAGTTACAACCGCAGCAAGGTGATTAATAAGGATGAGGCTCCCCAACTTTACGACAACCTCTATGAGACAGGACATCGCCTAGGTCAGCTCTATGGTTACAAGGCTATAGGTTTCTTCAAAGACCAAGCCGACATTGATGCTTCCACCCCTCAGTCGCTTGGAAGTACTCCACGTCCTGGCGACATCAAGTATGAGGATGTCAACAAGGATGGTGTCATCGACAAGAACGACAAGGTAGCTATTGGCTATTCCACTACCGCTCCTGAACTTTACTATAATTTGCACATCGGCGCAGAGTGGAAGGGATTGGGATTCTATGCTATGTTCCAGGGTACAGGCAGATATTCTGCTATGTTGAACACCAAGAGTATGTATAAGCCATTGGTGGGCAATACCACCATCTCTCAGTATTACTACGACAACCGTTGGACTCCTGAGACTGCCGAGACTGCCAAGTTCCCAGCTTTGAGCTCCTCCAGTAATTCCAACAACTATCAGAACAATACCATCTTCTTGGCAGACCGATCCTTCTTCAAGTTGCGTAACATCGAGGTGTATTACAATTTGCCAAAGGCTTGGTTGTCAAAGACGGGATGCCTAAGTGCCGCCAAGATATATGTCAAGGGCAATGACTTGTTCTGTCTCGACCACATGGCGGTCTCCGACCCTGAGTCGTACGGAGCGACGAATCCTTTGAACCGTAGTGTTGTGGCTGGTTTGTCGGTAACATTCTAATAGATGATCATTCATTAAGAAATCAGAATTATGAAACTAAATAAATATATATATGGTGGCTTGATGCTTCTGGGACTTGGTTCTTGCAGTGAGCAGATGGACTATAACGAGACCAACGTTTATGACTGGGACTATGTCGTAAAGAACTTCAACAACGTCGGTGGATTCATGACCGAGATTTATAACCATGCGGATTATGACTATGGTCAGAACTATGGCGGCGCAATGCTTGCTTCCGCTTCTGATGAGAGTCAGTTCTCAGCCACGGGCACATCCATCGAGAATTTCTACAATGGTACATGGAGTGCCAGCAATGCCAATAGCAGTGTGTGGAAGAACATGTATGATGGCATCAAGGTGTGCAATGTCGTGCTGGATAAGTTCCAAGGTCTTAAGTTTGACGAGTTGGTGCTCAACGCTGATTACGAACAGCAGTTGTTCCGCTATGAGAATTATAAGTGGGAGGCTCGCTTTTGGCGTGCATATTTCTATTTCAATCTCGTTCGCCAGTATGGTGGTGTGCCTATCGTGACACCGGAGATGACAACTTCCCAGTTGAATAGCCTGAGCCGTAATACGTCTGACGAGGTGTATCAGTATATCTTCAAGGAGTGCGATGCCGTGAAGGATAGCATCATCAAGAATTATTCAGATTTGGGTAATAACACGTTGCCTAACGACCCTGCCGATGACGGTCGTGTGAACGACCTTGGCGTGATGGCTCTCAAGGCACGTGCCGCCCTGTACTGGGCGAGCCCACTTAACAATCCTTCTGGCGATAAGTCGCGCTACCATAAGGCGGCACTCTATACCAAGGAGTTGCTTGACTCATGTAAGATCCGTGGCATGCACTTGCTTGCCAAGTATGAGGATTTGTGGAGTACCACTAATTACCAGGATAGAAGTGAGATAATCTTTGGACGCCGTCTTTATGGCACTGGCAAGGAAGGTGCTTCGCAGGTGGTGGAGAAGTACAACTATCCATTTGGTATCAGCGGTGGTAGCAGTGCCAGCAATTGTCCGACTCAGAACTTGGTGGATGCCTACGAGATGCAAGCTACGGGAAAAGGTATCTCGGAGGAGGGTAGTGGATATGAGGAAACTGCCCCTTACAAGGGGCGTGACCCTCGCTTTGAGGCGACAATAGCCAAGAATGGCGATTTGTGGCCTACCTCTTACAAGACTGCTTTACAAACTTACCAAGGTGGAGCCAACGCAGAGCCGTTGATAGGTGCTACTCCTACGGGATATTATCTGAAGAAGCATTGCCATGGTGCTATCGACCTTCGCTCTACGAGTAAATATACAGTTGACAACCATACTTGGATAACTTATCGTTTGGGCGAGTTCTATCTCAACTATGCAGAGGCTGTCTATAAGTACTTGGGCAGTGCCACGGCAACGAGTGCGGAGTTCCCTATGTCGGCAGACGACGCTATCAATATCGTTCGTAAGCGTTCTGATATGCCTGATTTCCCTACGACTCTCAGCAATGACCAGTTCTGGGAGAAGTATAAGAATGAACGCATGGTCGAACTTGCCTTCGAGGGGCACCGCTTCTGGGATGTACGTCGATGGAAGGAAGCTGACAAGTACTTCAGGAACATTGTCGAGATGAAGATAACAAGGAATGGAGATGGAACCTATAGCTACGATCGCCAGACAGTAAGTCGTGAATGGGATGACAAGATGTATCTCTTCCCGATTCCTGTTGACCAAATCTTGAAGAATGGTAACCTGGAGCAGAATCCGGGGTGGAAGTAAGGAAATGTTTAATTAAATGTTGGCTAAGGTGTAATAAGCCTTAGCCAATTACAAAAACAATAGCAATTATGAAAGCATATAGTTTTTAAAAAAATATATTTATACTTTTGGCAATAGTGGCATTTGCTTCTTGCTCTGATGATGATAATTCAGGTGTAATGAGTCGCAAGTTGCTGTTAAACCAAGAATGGTTGGCATCCAATTAGTTTTATTTGGAATGGTGTTACTTCTCCTCGTAAAGAGGATGTCAAGGCGAAGTTTGAGGCTGTGGAGGGTGATACAACTAAAATGAAAATGACCATTTCTGGTATAATCCCTTCTTCTGATGATGACATTCAATTGGTTGTGGATGTGCTTCCACTGAGTGATGAAATTCAATATCAAGGAAAGGTGAAAAGTCAAGATTATAATATGACTGTAAGGGGGCTATTTTCCATCAAAATCTGATGTGGGGCACTATTTTAAACTTAAAGTCGTTTATGATGTAGCGAATACCAATTTCTTGGATAAATCGTATAGGTTTAATTTCAAGAAAGGTTGCATTGCTATACCTAGGGCAAACAGTGGTGATTTTACCATCGATGACGTTGTGTGTTCAAAAGCATCAGTTGCAGAAAATGTTTTGTCTGGAATGACCAATCTTTATGCCAAAACAGACTCAGTAGTAGAGTTTAACTTTGCTAAAGATGGAACCTTAGCTTTGGATATTTTGAATACGGCAAAAGGGCAAACTGTTTCAACTAATTGGATAACTCCAAAATATTGGTTTGCCTCATCAGACAAAGTGCTGGTCTTTGAGTTTACAAAAGATCAAGCAGAAGCTTTCACCTCCAAGTTCTTGGATAAGAGTGGAGGAGACATGGATGCTCTTTTTACTAATTATGAGGGTACTGACAAGTATGTCTTGAAAGCAAGATATTATACAATGAATGGTAAATTGTCTTTAGAGTTGGTGTCTCCTTATTTGGAAAATGCTATGTCTGTATTTGCAACTGGCAGAGGTGCGGAACTGGGAACAGCTTTGCAAAAGCAAGCTAATGCTTTGGCTTCAGAGTTGCAGGAATCTGTTGCGCATTGGCAAATCCAATTTATTTCTGAATAAAATTTATAAAAGGGTATGCGAAGTGGAAATCTAGCATGCCCTTTTTCAATAGTAAAAACTTTTTTCTGAAAAGCTACGATTTTCCCTTGGAATTACAAGGGAAAATCGTAAAAAAATATGAATTAATCTTTCCAATCGACCTTGACCACGATGACACGGATGTCTTGGTTGTCGGTGTCATTGGCCACCTTGGCGATGTGCCAGTCGCGGGGGAAGAAGATGAAAAACTCGTCGGGAGTGCTGTCGTAGAACCGAGTGCGGCACTTCTTGTAGTCGTAGTGAATCACGTCGGGGCGGTACTTGCTGTTGGGGGTGCTGGTGTAGTGGTCGATGACCCCGAAACGCTCCACGCCCCTCACCACGTATTGGAAGTCGATGTGGTGGTTGTGGCTCTCGGACGCCCGCTTCTCCAGAGGCTCGTTGCGGCTGTCCTCCACGCTCACCACGAGCGAGGTGCCGGGGATGCTGTGCTTGCCGCCGGGGATGCTCAGCACATCGGTCTTGGCGAGATACTCGAAGAGTGCCTTCCACTGACCGGGGTTCTTCTGGTACTGAAGGTAGAAGTCCACGAGGTTCACGCTAGAGTGGGGGCGCGCCTTGTCGAATCCGTTGCGCCACACACCCGACTCAGCCCATTTCTCTGCCTCCACCACCAGGTCGGGGCGGTTGCCGTAGTACTGTGTGTAGTAGCCCTTGCCAAGGGACTTGCAGCACGATGCCTTGCCCTTGTGGCAAGTGGTGGCTTGCTGTGCGCCTGCCGATACCGAGGTGCACAGCAAAAGTGCGATGCTAAAGATAATCTTTCTCATGTCTGTGGTGTCGCTACCTTTACTTCTGCGCAGGAATCTTGTTCACGCGACGCTCGTGACGACCACCCTCGAAGGAGGCTGAGAAGAATTCGTCCATGATTTCCTCGGCGGTCTTGTTGTCGATGAAACGACCTGGAAGTACCAGTACGTTGGCGTCGTTGTGCTGACGGATGAGATGAGCTATCTCCTTGCACCAAGCCAAACCGGCACGCACACCTTGGTGTTTGTTCAATGTCATGGAGATACCCTCTCCGCTACCGCAGATACCGATACCAGGATATACCTCGCCATTCTCGATACCTTCGCCCAGCGCATGGCCGAAGTCTGGGTAATCGACGCTTTCGTCACTATATGTACCATAATCCTTTACAGGATAACCTTTCTTCTCCAAATACTGCAAAACGAATTGCTTCATAGGGAAACCTGCATGATCACAAGCTATACCTACAGTCTTTACTTCCATAATACTTGTTGTTTTAGTGAAGAACGAAGAGTGAAGAGTTCTATAGCTTCGCCTCTTGTCGCCCCCTCATTTGCTTCACAAGGTTAATATATAAGTGAAGAATGAAGAGTGAAGAATTCTCTTGCATTCCAGATGGAGAACTTCCAGCAGTATTGGCATTTGGATTCTTCACTTTTCGTTCTTCACTCTTCACTTTATTTATGCTTCAGCCAAGAAAGCCTTTACTTGCTTATACACGTTCTCGCCGGTGTAGCCCAACTTCTCGTCGAGCACTTTGTAAGGAGCTGAGAAGCCGAAGCTCTCCATGCCGAATACTTTGCCGTTGGCACCTACGAGACCCTGCAATGTTACAGGAAGACCGGCTGTCATACCAAATATCTTGGCACCCTTAGGCAGTACGCTCTCTTGGTATTCCTTGCTCTGGCTGCGGAACAAACCCTCTGATGGAGCACTTACCACACGCACCTTGATGCCGTCCTTACGTAAAGCCTCTGTGCCAGCCTCCAAGGTAGAAACCTCAGAACCGCTAGCTACCAAGATAACGTCTGGATTCTCATCGCTGCCCGCCACGATGTAAGCACCCTTGGCTGCCTGCTCGTAGTCAGTGCCTTCAGGCAACTTTGCGATGCCCTGGCGAGAGAAAATCAATGCTGTAGGAGTCTCTGTGTTCTCCATGGCGAGCTTCCAGCAAACGGTGGTCTCGTCGGCATCAGCAGGGCGGAACACACGCACACTGTCCTTGCCAGCGTGGTTTTTCAACTTCTCCATCAATCGAATCTGTGCCTCTTGCTCCACTGGCTCGTGGGTAGGTCCGTCCTCGCCCACACGGAATGCGTCGTGAGTCCAGATGAACTTCACTGGCACCTGCATCAAGGCTGCGATACGTACGGCTGGCTTCATGTAGTCGGAGAATACGAAGAACGTACCCATGGCAGCCACCACACCACCGTGGAGCATCATGCCGATACACATATCAGCCATCGTCAACTCAGCCACACCGGCCTGGAAGAATGCACCCGAGAAGTCGCTGCGAACGATGCTCTTGGTCTTCTTCAAGAAGCCGTCGGTCTTGTCGGAGTTGGAAAGGTCGGCCGAAGCGCAGATCATGTTAGGTACTTGCTCTGCCAATACACCGAGACATGCAGCCGAAGCAGCACGTGTTGCCGAGCCTGCCTTCTGTTCCACCTTGCTCCAGTCCACCTTAGGAGCCTTGCCCGAGAACCACTCGTCCATTTGGGCAGCCTTCTCTGGGTTGGCCTTGCGCCACTCTGCCTCAGCAGCCTTGCGCTCTGCTACGATACCCTTCAATTCCTCTGCACGCTTGGCGTAGATTTCCTTCACATCATCAAAGATGACGAATGGGTTTTCTGGGTCGCCGCCGAGGTTCTTGATGGTGTTGCTGTAGGCATCGCCGCCGAGAGGTGCGCCGTGGGTGTTGATGCACGCCTCGTAGCTAGTTCCGTCGGCGCGGAGGGCACCCTTGCCCATGATGGTCTTGCCGATGATGAGGGTAGGGCGTTCCTGCTCCTTCTGGGCTGCGTCGAGAGCCTCGCGGATCTGAGCCACATCGTTGCCGTTGATCTTGATCACGTTCCAACCCCATGCCTTGTACTTCATCTCTGTGTCCTCGTTCATTACGACACCACACTCAGTAGAGAGCTGAATATCGTTGCTGTCGTAGAACATGATGAGGTTGTTCAAACCGAGGTTGCCTGCGATACGACCCACACCCTGTGAGATTTCCTCCTCTACGGCACCATCAGAGATGTAAGCGTAGATTTTGTGCTGCATCATCGTAGAACCCAAACGAGCCTCCAAGAACTTCTCTGCCACGGCTGCACCTGCTGCAATGGCATGGCCCTGACCAAGCGGACCTGATGAGTTCTCTATACCACGAGCTACGTCTAGCTCTGGGTGACCAGGTGTCACAGAACCCCACTGGCGGAACTGCTGCAAATCCTCCATTGAGAAGAAACCGCGCATAGCCAAACCTGCGTAGAGCATTGGACTCATGTGGCCTGGGTCGAGGAAGAAACGGTCGCGGCCTGTCCATGTGGGGTCGGATGGGTCATATACCAAGTACTCGGCGAAGAGCACGTTGATGAAGTCGGAACCGCCCATGGCACCGCCTGGGTGACCAGAGTTTGCTTTTTCTACCATTGAGGCAGCCAAGATACGGATGTTGTCGGCTGCGTGATTCATTACTTTAATGTCGTTCATAACCACAAATTGTTTTATGTTTTAAATACTATTTTATTTTCAATACCACGATGCTCTTGGCTGGAATCTTCGCCTTCAGGGTGTTCTTCTTCAGTTTGGCATCCTTGAAGGCCACTGGCTTCACCATGTCGGGATGGTCGAAGTCGTTGTAGTCGCTCACGCTCTTGCAGGTGAGCATCTGTCCTGTCACTGCCTTGGCTGTGGTTCCGTCGAGGCTTAGCTCCACTTCCTGCGCCTTGTCGAGGCTCACGTTGGCGAGGCTCACCACGATGGTGCCGTCGGCCTGCTTGGCTGCCGAGGTGGATACCAACGGTATCTTGCGGCCGTCTTTAGCATGGCTGTCACCACGCACGTCCATCGAGTCGCACTTCACGTCCATGGGCAGGTAGGTGGCTTCCTGGAAGTCCTTGTACATATGGAACACGTGGTATGTGGGGGTCAGCACCATGTGGCCTGTGCCCTTGGTGTCGGTGAGGATCATCGACTGAAGCACATTCACCACCTGTGCGATGTTGCACATGCGGATGCGGTCGCAGTGGCGGTGGAACACGTTGAGCGAGAGCGCAGCCACGAAGGCGTCGCGCATACAGTTCTGCTGATAGAGGTGGCCCTTGATGGTGCCTGGCTCCTCGTCCCACCAGGTGCCCCACTCATCGACGAGTAGTCCGATCTGCTTCTTGGGGTCGGCCTTGTCCATGATGGCCTCGTGCTTCTTGATGACGTCCTCGATGCCCAGGCACTTGCCCATCGTCCAGTAGTAGTCATCGTTGCTGAACTTGGTGGCGGAACCCTTGCTGCCGCTCCATCCGGTCACGGTGTAGTAGTGCAGCGACACACCGTTGGCGCGGTGTCCGATGCGATCCATGAGCACCTTCGTCCAGTTGTAGTCGTAGTCGCTAGCTCCCGAGGCAATCTTGTAAAGTTCGTTGCCGTCGTAGTTGCGGCAATATACGGAGTAGCGGCGGTAGAGGTCGGAGTAGTACTCGGGGCGCATGTTGCCACCGCATCCCCAACTCTCGTTGCCCACGCCGAGGTATTTCACCTTCCATGCCTTGTTCCTGCCGTTCTGTCGGCGTAGCTTGGCCATGGGGGTGTCGCCGTCGCTGGTCATGTACTCCACCCACTTGGCCAGTTCCTCCACGGTGCCCGAACCCACGTTGCCGCTGATGTAAGGCTCGCAGCCCAGCATCTCGCAGAGGTTGAGAAACTCGTGGGTACCGAAGGAGTTGTCCTCGATGGTGCCGCCCCAGTTGTTGTTCTGCATCTTGGGTCGGTTCTCCCGTGGACCGATGCCGTCCATCCAGTGATATTCGTCGGCGAAGCATCCTCCAGGCCATCTCAGTACGGGTACTTTCAAATCCTTGAGGGCTTGGAGCACGTCGTTGCGGTATCCCTGGGTGTTAGGAATCTGTGACTCGGGGCCTACCCAAAGGCCTCCATAGATGCAGCTGCCGAGGTGTTCGGCGAACTGGCCGTAGATTTCCTTGTGTATCTTCTGGTTGCCTTGCTTGGCATGGATGGTGCCGGTCATATCCTGCGCCTGTGCCGAGAATGCTGCTGCGGTCAGTAGGGCGGTTGCGAAAAACTTGTTCATATTCTAGTCTTGGGTTTGTTGGTGCTTGATGAATGCGATCCCTTACGACTCATTCGAACCTTGTCGAATCCTTCTTTCGTGTTATTATCTCGATATATCTTTCGTCCTTTGGAAAACATTCCTAGTAAATGTAGGCGTTCTAACTAACCGGGCCTTGAGGCCCACCCGGGATTCTTCCTCGGTCTTTCCTGTTCGATAAGGAATCTTTTTATCTAAAATACGTTTGTCGGGGGATTTTCCCCACTTTTGTTTTTTTCTGTGGTAGGAGGTGACGGTGACACCGGGGGATAGCCTGAATCCCGTACCTCCCACATTTTCTTTATTTCTTATTCACCACGGCTGCCTGCTCGATGGCCAAACCAGCCTTGTAGGTCTCGATGTAGGCATCGAAGCCAGCCACGTCTTCAGCGGTAGGAGCTATCTCCACGCCCGTGTTGCCTGCGAACACCTTCTTGTCGAGGTAGTCGGCTAGGCTATGTTTTTCCTCGTTGTTGACCAGGTAGCCTGCGAGCAGTGCGATGCCCCATGCGCCGCCTTCACCTGCCGTCTCCATGACGGAGATTGGGGAGTTGATGGCTGACGCGAGGATGCGCTGACCCACACCCTTGGTCTTGAAGAGTCCGCCGTGGCCTGTGATGCGGTCCACTTCCACCTTCTCGTCCTTGAACAGCACATCGTTGCCTATCTTCAATACTGCCACCGATGCGTAGAGGTTGGCACGCATGAAGTTGGCGAGGTTGAACTTGTCGTTGGCTGATCGCACGAACATAGGGCGACCTTCAGCCAAACCTGTCACAGGCTCGCCCGAGATGTAGTTGTAGGCAATCAAACCGCCGCAGTCGGCGTCGCCTTCGAGAGCGTGGTTGTAGAGCTTGCCGAATACTTCGTTCATATCTACCTTAACACCAAGTAGTTCCTGGTATTGCTTAAAGAGGTTCACCCATGCGTTGAGGTCGGAGGTACAGTTGTTGCAGTGTACCATTGCCACGGGGCTTCCGTCAGGAGTTGTCACCATGTCTATGACCTCGTATGGCTTGCTCAGTGCCTTCTCCAATACAATCATGGAGAAAGAGGAAGTACCTGCGCTCACATTGCCTGTGCGCTGGCGAACAGCGTTGGTGGCCACCATGCCTGTGCCAGCGTCGCCCTCGGGAGGACAGAGTGGTGAACCAGCCTGGAGCATGCCGGATGGGTCGAGCTTCTTGGCTCCCTCCTCGGTCAATGCGCCTGCGTCATCGCCTGCGTTCAACACCTCTGGCAGAATGTCGAGAATTTTCCAACCTAAGTTCTTAGGTTCGATGAGCTTGTCGAACTTGGTCACCATATCGGCATCGTAGTTGTTGGTGTTGGAGTCGATAGGGAGCATACCGGATGCGTCGCCCACGCCCAAAACCTTCTTGCCTGTCAACTGCCAGTGGATGTAGCCTGCCAAGGTGGTCAGGAAGTCTATCTTGCCCACATGGTCTTCGCCGTTGAGGATGGCTTGATATACGTGGGAGATGCTCCATCGCAACGGGATGTTGAAGTGGAACAACTCTGAAAGTTCTGCCGCAGCCTTTGCGGTGTTGGTGTTGCGCCAGGTGCGGAAAGGTACGAGGATGTTCTGCTCCTTGTCGAATGCCATGTAACCGTGCATCATGGCAGAGATGCCGATGGCTGCGAGCTGCTTGATGTCGCAGTCATACTCTGCCTTCACGTTCTTGCGCAGGTCGGCGTAGCAATCCTGCAGTCCTGCCCAGATGGCTTTGATGCTATAGGTCCAGAGACCATCCACCAACTGGTTTTCCCACTCGTGGCTTCCCTGAGCGATAGGATTGTTGTCTGTGTCGATCAAGACTGCCTTGATTCGGGTAGAGCCAAACTCGATACCGAGAATGGCTTTACCTGTTTCTATAGTTTGTTTTGCGTTACTCATTTTTTCAAACACTAAACATTAAACATTACTTCAATGCCTTGTTAAGCATGTAGTAAACCTCGTTGTTGCGAAGCTGCTCCTTGAAGGTGCGGATGGTGGTGTTCTTGTCGATGTTGACAAACTCGATGCCGAGAATCTCGCAGAAGTCCTCCCAGTACTCGGTTGTGATGTCGTAGGAGAATGCGCTGTGGTGTGTGCCGCCTGCGAGAATCCATGCGCCTGCGCCAATCTCGAAGGTAGGCTGTGGTACCCAGAGTGCGGAAGCTACAGGGAGCTTAGGCATTGGCTTTGGCTCGATGCACTCCACCTCGCTGGCGATGAGACGGAAACGGTTGCCAAGGTCAACGACTGTTGCCTTCACGCCCTTGCCAGTCTTGGAAGTGAATACGAGGCGAGCGGTCTGCGATTTACGGATTCCGATGCCGAGGAAGTGAACCTCCAACTTTGGCTTGTCGGTGGCGATGAGTGGGCAAACCTCCAACATGTGGCTCTGAAGGCTGGATGTCTGGCCTTCGGCGAAGTTCAATGTGTAGTCCTCCAAGAATGAGCAACCCTTCTCCAAGCCCTGGTTCATCACCCAGAGTGTGCGGTAGAGGCAAGCTGTCTTCCAGTCGCCCTCTGCGCCGAATCCATAGCCCTCAGCCATCAAACGCTGTGAAGCCAAACCAGGAATCTGGTCGAATCCGCAGAAGTTAGGGTCGTTGACATCGGCGTCGCCGAGGTCGTCGAAGTTGGTTGTGAATGCAATGGCACCCTCGTCCTTCAATACACGACGGAGCGCAATCTCAGCCTTGGCAGAGTTCTTCACCTTCTCCCAATATACTTCTTCGCCGCTCTCGTCGATCTTGATGGTGTATTCTTTCTTGTATTCCTCTACGAGTGCGTCAGCCTCCTCGTCGGTCACCTTCTTGAAGTACTCCATGAGAGAGGATACTGGATAGTAGTCCACATGATAGCCTAGGCGCTGCTCGAACTCCACGCGGTCGCCATCTGTAACAGCCACGTTGTTCATGTTCATACCGAACATCAAGCAACGCACGTTGTGGGCGTCTGCCACTGCGGCAGCCACACGCGACCAAACAGCGATCTGCTTCTGGGTCTCTTCGCTCTTCCAGTAGCCTACGACTACCTTTCTAGCCACGCGCATACGAGTACAGATGTGACCGAACTCGATGTCGCCGTGTGCTGACTGGTTGAGGTTCATGAAGTCCATGTCGATGGAGTCCCAAGGCAACTCTGCGTTGTACTGAGTGTGCAAGTGGAGGAGAGGCTTCTGAAGAGCCTGCAAGCCCTTGATCCACATCTTGGCAGGCGAGAAGGTGTGCATCCATGTGATGATACCCACGCACTTTTCGTCGTTGTTGGCTGCTTTCATCACTGCTTCCACCTCGACGGAAGAGTTGGCTGTGCCCTTATATACTATCTTCACTGGGATGTTGCCGCTGTCGTTCAAGCCGGCTACCATCTCCTTGGAGTGATTATCTACCTGTACCACTGCGTCGCCTCCGTAAAGAAGTTGAGCGCCAGTTACAAACCATACTTCTAAATTCTCAAATGCTTTAATCATGATTGTTATTGTTTTTTATATTGTTAGTTATTGTTGAGTTAAATCAATGCTTTTTCTTCTGTCCGTAGTAAGCGTTGGGACCGTGCTTGCGGCTGAAGTGCTTCTCCACGAGCAGTGGGTTCATCGTCGTGTTAGGATTCACGCTGAAAGAGATGAACGCCATCTTGGCCACTTGCTCCGCTACCACGGCGTGATACACTGCCTCGTCGGCGTCCTTGCCCCATGTGAAGGGACCATGGTTCTTCACCAGTACGCCTGGAGTGTGTACGGGGTTGATATTGTCCTTCTTGAAACGGTCCACGATGACCACGCCCGTGTTGTACTCGTATTCAGCCATCATGTCCTCCGTCATTGCGTCGGTGCAAGGGATGCAGTCGTGGAAGTAGTCGGCGTGTGTAGTACCGATGTTAGGGATGTCCAAGCCTGCTTGTGCCCAGGCTGTGGCGTATGTGGAGTGGGTGTGAACCACGCCGCCCAGCTCGGGGAACGCGCGGTAGAGCACCAAATGTGTAGGGGTGTCGGAAGAAGGATTGAGGTCGCCTTCCACCACTTTGCCCGTCTCGAGGTCCACTACCACCATGTCGCTAGCTTTCATTGTGTCGTAGCTCACACCGGATGGCTTGATGACAACGAGACCTTTCTCACGGTCGATACCACTCACGTTACCCCATGTGAAGAGCACGAGGTTATGCTTCACGAGGTCAAGGTTGGCCTTGAACACTTTTTCTTTCAATTCTTCTAGCATAGTCGTATTTCTTTTATAATGTTATTGTTTTTAGATTGATTTCTATATTTTCTTTTCCCCCATTGGAGGGATGTTTGGATTGTCTTCTTTAAAAGTTTCGACAAGAGGAATTTCTTCACTCTTTATTTCAGCTTAAATTCCGGGTCTTCCTCGTAGGCCTTCTTGTTGAAGCGGTAGAGGGCGGCGCCTCGCTTGGAGGTGGTCTTGTCGATGAGCTCCGTCTTCTCGATGAAGTCGATGTCCTTGATGCGCTTGCGGAAGTTGCGCTTGTCGATTTCCTCGCCCATTACCGCCTCGAACACATGTTGCAGCTGGGTGAGGGTGAAGAGGGAGGGCAGCAGCTTGAAGCTCAGTGGCTCGTTGCTGATGCGTCGGCGGATTTGCAAGATTGCATTGTGAATCATTTGGTTGTGGTCGGAATAGAGATGGGGAAGATCACTGAGGCTTACCCATTCCAAGTCGTGGTGCACTCTGAGTTTGTCGTCATAGTCCTTTACGTTGATAAGAGCGCAGTAGGCAATGGAGATGACTCGTTCGCCAGGGTCACGGTCGATGCGGCCGAAGGCACCCACCTGACGGATGTAGAGTCCTTTCATGCCCGTCAGTTCCAAGATGACACGGTTGGCTGCGGTCTCCAAGTCTTCGTCCTGGCCGACAAAACCGCCATAGAGCGACCATTCGCCACGGCCCGGATCCATCTGGCGTTTGCCGATGAGAACCTGTAGGCTGTTTCCGTTGAATCCGAAGATAATGCAGTCCACGGACACGAGAACTTTGGAATGGTTGTTGTAGAATTGTGTCATTTTGTCTTTCGTTTTTGATGAATAGGTTTGTGCAAGCCCTCCGAGGAATGTCGCACTCCCCGAAGGGACTTGCACAGAAGATTTATGTTTAAAATATGAGGGTTTACCAGAAGTACCAGTAGAATGCGGCGCAGAGGCCGATTACCACGAGTGTGCCGATGATGTCGAACGCACCCCAGCTCTCACGGATTGACTTCTTGAAGTCGGCGGTGAAGGTGATGGCTTCCACTTGCTCCTTGCTTGGGGCAGGGGTGAAGCAGCTCACCACTACCATGAAGATGATAAGGAACACGAGCAACCAGCATTCAAACACGAGCCAGTTGGTCTGCCAGAACCATGCCGTGCAGTCCCAGAACGTACCTTCCATGGTGGCCTTGCCGGTGTCGGTAATCACGTTGGTGACAAGGCGTACCATACCAATCAAGAAACCTGTGATCATCGTATATTCGCCAGCCTTAGGAGTAATCTTCTTGAAGAAAATACCCATGGCGAACACTGCTACCATCGCAGGGGCGAGGAGAGACTGGATGCCTTGGAGGTAGTTATACAAGGTGTCCATCTTCATCATGATAGGCAACCAAGCGAAACCAAGAACCACGACTACGATGGTTGCCACACGGCCTACGAACACGTAGTGAGCCTCTGACATACCCTTCTTCAAAGGCTTGTAGAAGTCCTCGGTAAAGAGGGTGGCGCAGCTATTGAAGAAAGCAGCCAAGGAAGCTACGAGGGCGCAGATGAAACCGATGGTCACGATACCCTTAATACCGGCAGGGAGCACGCTCTTCACCATGATAGCGAACGCTGCGTCGGTGTTCTCCATTTGGATGTCGCCCTTGGAAGCCAAGGCTGCGGCGATCATACCAGGAATCAGGAACATGAAGCAAGGCAATACCTTGAAGAAACCTGCTGCAATGGTGCCGCGGCGGGCACGCTTCATCACCTCCTCGTTTTTCTCGCCAGGAACCTGTCCCAACACACGCTGTACGATGTGCTGGTCGGTACACCAATACCAGAAACCGATGATGGTGGCGCCGATGAACACGACGAAGCCTGGGTATTCCTGGTACATCGAGTCGCCTGCCTCCCAGTGGAACATGTGGGTGGTGCCGTAGCCGTTGTTGAGCTTGCCGCAGTAGTCCATCATGTCGGCCCAGCCTGCGGTGATGCTACCGCCGCCGAGGGCGGAGAGTCCGAGGAAGAGCACCAAGAAAGAACCGATGACGAGGATGGGAGTCTGGATGGTGGAAAGTGTCATCACACCCTTCATGCCGCCGAAGACGGTGAAGATGGTGGTGAGGATTATCAGGCCGATGGCACCTACCCAGAAGTTCAAGCCCCAGAGGTACTCGAAGAAAATACCGCCTGTAAGTGCCGTCACACTCACCTTAGTGAGGATGTAAGCCACGAGCGTGATGATGGAAAGCCATGAACCAGTGCGCTGCGTGTAGCGGAACTTCAAGAAGTCTGGCATGGTGATGATTTTACCCATCTTGTTGATGAGCAACTGATAGAATGGTACGAACAGCCAACCGAGGATGAGGATCATCCATCCCTGCATCTCCCAGTGTGCCATGCCGACACCGCTCTTGGCACCCGTACCGGCCAAACCTACGAGGTGCTCGGAACCAATGTTGGCGGCGAAGATGGCCATACCGATTACATACCAAGGCTCACCCTTACCGAAGAGGTAAGCCGAAGAGTCCTCGCCCTTCTGAGCCTTTCTGTCTTTCACGATGGCGTGCCATACTGCCCATATCACGCCGATGACGCCGATGGCGAGTACGGCCCAGTCAAGCCATACGAATTCCGTTGAATTCCAATTCATAATTTCTTTTTCTTTTGTTTAGATTGTTATTTTGTTTTTCTTGTTTACTTTTTTACGCTAAACTTGTAGGCGAGGTGTGAGTAGTATTTCTCGCCTGGTTTCAAGGTGGCATCGGTCCATCCCTTCACGCCCTGCGAAATCTTGGTTGGCGAGTCGGGGTATTTCTGGCTCTCGAAGCAGACGCTCACGTGCTTTGGATATTTGATGCCGTGCTTGCAAGCGATGCCTGTGCCCTGGAAGTTGCCTGTATATACTTGGATGCCTGGCTCATTGGTATATACTTCGAGCAGGATTCCGCTAGCAGGAGAGTAGAGGCTGGCGCAGACGGTCTTGTCATCGCCCTTGCCGTCCTTGTAAGTGTTCAAGCACCAGTTGTGGTCGTAGCCTGTTGCGTTCTTGATTTGGTCGAAGGTGTAATCCACCTTCTTGCCGATTTCTGTTGGAGTGCGGAAGTCCATAGGAGTGCCTTCTACGTCTTTGATTTCACCTGTAGGAATGTAGAGTGAGTCGGCTGGCGTAAACTTGTCGGCGTTGATGTACATCACCTGGTCAAAACCTTCCTTGGATGGGTCGCCGTTCAAGTTGAAGTAGCTGTGGTTGGTCATGTTGACAACGGTCTCCTTGTCGGTTGTCGCACCAAACACGATGTCAAGGGTGTTGTCACTTTTCACGATGTAAGTGGCTGTGGCGGTGACGTTGCCTGGGAATCCATTCTCGCCGTCCTTGGCGTTGATGGTGAAGGTTACCGACGAGTCGTTCTTCTCCGTGATGTCATACACCTGGTTCAGCCAACCCGTTGCGCCGCCGCCATGGAGACAGTTACCGTTGTCGTTGGTTTTCAGATTGTATGTTGATCCTGCAATTGTCAACTTGGCATTCTTGATGCGGTTGGCGTAGCGACCTACGGAAGAACCGTAGTCGGAAGGGGAGTTGAGCGTGTCGGCATACTGGTGGATGTTGTCGTAACCGAGCACGACGTCCGTCGGCTTGCCGTCTTTGTTGGGCACCGAGATGGAAACGACACGGCCGCCATAGTTGGTGAGGCACACTTCCATGCCGTTGGCATTCTTGAGAGTTACTAACTCTGTTTTCTTGCCGAGAACAGTTGAGTCGAAATCTGCGGGATTCAAACCAGACTGGGTGAGGTTCGCATTCTCGCTTGAACCACAAGCTGAAAGCATGGCAGTCATGATGCCCGCTCCCATAAGTAGAGTCTTAATGTTATTCATTTCTAGGTTACTTATTAGTTGTTTCTTTCTTTTGGGTGTAAAATTACAATTTTATTTCTAAACAACAAGCGTTTTGCCTAACTTTTTTTTCGTAGAAGTGTCTTTTTAACACTATTTGGGTTATTGTGCTCGAAAACACTCCTGAATGGGGTAGTGGCACGGCCGATAGGAGGGTAAAAAGTAAAAGCGCAATGGATGAAACTTGTTTGTTATCCATTGCGCTTCGATTGATGTATTTTAGTGTTTTTCTGCCTGTACCTTATTGGTGATATGGCTTTCCATATATAATAAGGTGTAGAAATCCCTTGCGAGGGGGCTTAGCATACCTTGTGGGAACCCTCTGAGATGACCACTGGGTAAATCTCTGGAGCGTGGCCGTACTTGGCGGTGAACTTGGCTGTTACATCCTCGACGAACTTGTCGTAGAGTTCGTCCTTTACCAAGTTGATGGTGCAGCCACCGAAGCCGCCACCCATGATACGGCTGCCTGTCACGCCGTCTTCCTTGGCTACGTCGTTCAAGAAGTCAAGCTCCTCGCAGCTTACCTCGTACTCCTTGCTCAAGCCATGGTGGGTCTCATACATCTTTTGACCCACAGTCTCGTAGTCGCCCTTCTCAAGAGCGTCGCAGACTGCCAACACGCGATCCTTCTCGCCCAATACGAAGTGGGCACGGCTGTAGTCCTCTTCGCCTACCTCGGCGCGAACCTCCTCCAACTGCTCCCATGTGCAGTCGCGAAGTGTCTCGAACTTAGCTTCTGGGTGCTTTGCAGCGATGTGCTTCACCACGTTCTCACAAGAGTTGCGGCGGTCGTTGTATGGAGAACCTGCCAACTCGTGCTTCACCTTGGAGTTGACCAGGCAGAGTTTGTAGCCCTTAGGCTCGAATGGGAAGTACTCGAACTCACGGCTGTTGCAGTCGAGGCGCATCAACTTGCCCTCCTTGCCGAACACGGAAGCAAACTGGTCCATGATGCCGCAGTTCACACCGATATACTTATGCTCTGTTGCCTGGCCTGCCAACACGAGGTCCCACTTGGAAACCTTGTTGTCGCCGAAGAGGTCGTTCAGAGCGAAAGCGAAGCAGCTCTCAAGGGCAGCCGAAGAAGACATACCTGCTCCGAGAGGCACGTCGCCATAGAAGGCTGCGTTGAAACCTTTCACCTCTACGCCCAAGGCCTTCATCTCCTGGCATACGCCGTAGATGTAGCGTGCCCATGATGCACGGGGGCCCTCTGGGTCGTCAACCTTGAACTCCACGCGGTCCTTCAAGTCGATGGAGTAGAGCATGACTGTGTCAGTGCCGTTAGGACGAATCTCAGCCATGATGCCCTTGTCAACTGCTCCAGGGAACACGAATCCACCATTGTAGTCGGTGTGCTCGCCGATGAGGTTGATACGGCCTGGAGACATATAAATGTTACCTGTCTTGCCATCGAAATGCTTGATGAAGCGGCTTCTTACTTTTTCAATATCCATAATTCTTGTTGTTTAGATTGTTATTATTTAAAGATTTGTTTGATTATGAAAAGTTCCCAAGAGTGAAGATGCTCTTGGGAATCCATGATTTGCTATTACTCCACAGGGATGTCCTTGTTGACATTCTTGCAGCCTGCCACTGCATAGAAAAGAATGTAGGCGATCATTGCGATGATGAGCCAATAAGAGGCGATAGGACCAGCCGACTTGGCGATTGCGTCTTGGATGAGAGGCATGATGCCGCCACCTACAACCATCATCATGAAGATGCCTGATGCCTGGGCGGTATATTTGCCAAGACCTTCTACGGCAAGGTTGAAGATGCCACCCCACATGATGGATGTGCAGAAACCGCAGAGGGCGATGAGCACACATTTGGTAGGGATTGTAAAGGCCACTACACCTGTGCCATGGTCATCGAGCTTCAGCAATTTCGTAAATTCTGAATCACCGGCGAGCGAGAAGTTCAAGGTGTTGCTTTCTGGCAAGAAGATTGCCACCAAGAGCAATACGATGGCAACGATAGAAACTGCTGTCATCTGAACTTTTGTAGAGACGGCACCGCTGATGAATGAACTGAGGAAACGACCGCACATCATGAACAACCAATAGACTGCGGCGAACGCTCCACCTACGGATGCGGCTCCCGTAAAACTCATGTTTGAGATGTAGAAGTTCAGCTGTGCAGGGACGCCTATCTCGATGCCCACATAGAAGAAAATACCGATGACGCCGAGTACGCAATGGCGGAATGCCCATGGACTGCGCTCGTAGGTTACTTTCACGTTTTGAGCCTGTGGCTCAGGTATGTTGACAATGTAGATGATGACGAATGCAATAGCAAACACAGCGATGCCAATGAAAAGGAGAGGAGCGACATCGCTCATGCTGGTTTGCGCTGTTACGGTTCCGACGAGTACACCTGCCAACAATGGGGTGAGGGTACCTGTCAGAGAGTTGAGGGTTCCACCGATCTGGATCAGTTGGTTTCCACGGTTGCCGCCTCCGCCAAGTAAGTTCAGCATCGGATTTACCACGGTGTTGAGCATGCAGACGCAGAAACCGCAGACGAAGGCTCCGAGAAGATAGATGATGAGGTTGAGACAAACGGCTCCCGATGACAAGGTGAATACTACGGTAGAGTCGCCGAAGATACTGGAAAGATACTGGATGAGCAGACCGATGGCACCTACTGCGAGAGCGATGAGGGCTGTCTTCTTGTAGCCTTTGCTTTCCAGCATTTTACCAGCTGGAATTCCCATGAAGAGGTAAGCGGCAAAGTTCATCATGTTACCCATCATGGAGGCCCATGTGTATTTGAATCCCCAGATGTTGCCAAACGGCGCTCCCATGTTTGTCACAAATGAAATCATTGCAAAGATAAAACACATGGTTATGATTGCAACGAGCCGACTGTTTTTATTGCCTATTTTTTGTTCCATTTTTCTTTTTTAATAGTTGATATTCTGTTTGTTATGTTATAGACTTTGAAAGGAGTGACAGTATCTGATCCGTCACTCCTGTGCGTGGTCGCTTGGATTCCCCTTGTGTTAGGATGCGAATCCAAACGGATGAATACTTATTTGGCTACACCAAACTTATAGATGGTCTTCTGGGTATAAGTCTCACCTGGCTTCAAGCTGCAGCTTGGGAAGTAGGGGTGGTTTGGTGTGTCGGGGAACTTCTGTGCCTCGAAGCAAACGGCACTTCTGCGTGGGAAGGTGGCGCCGTGCTGGCCTGAGATGCCTGCCAAGAAGTTGCCGGTGTACATCTGCATACCTGGCTCGGTGGTGTAAACCTCCATGGTGCGGCGGCTTACTGGGTCGGTGATGCGAGCGGCGAACGACAACTCGCCCTCTTCCTTCTTGTTGAGCACATAGTTGTGGTCGTATCCCTGGCCGTTCTTGATCTGCTCGTTGTCTGCGTCGATGTCCTGGCCGATAGGCTTTGGAGTGCGGAAGTCGAACGGTGTTCCTTCTACCTTCAAGATCTCACCTGTAGGGATGGAAACCTTGTCGATGGGCAAGTAGTAGTCGGCATTGACCTCGCAGATGATGTTGTCGATGGTCGGGGTAGGGTTGGCGATGCCTTGGATGGAGAAGAAACCATGGTGTGTCAAGTTGACGATGGTCTGCTTGTTGGTTGTGGCTTGGTACTTGATCACAAACTCGTTGTTGTCGGTCAAGGTGTAGGCCACCCAAACGGTCAGCTCGCCCGTGAAACCTTCCTCGCCATATGGGCTGGTGTATTTCAAGACTACAGCGTTGTCGCTCATGCGTGTGGCATCCCAAACCTTGGTGTGGAAACCTGTAGGACCGCCGTGGAGGTGGTTGGAACCATCGTTGCAAGCCAACTGGTATTCCTTTCCGTGGAGGGTGAATTTACCTTCCTTGATGCGGTTGCCGTAACGACCGATAAGTACGCTCAAGAAAGGCTCTGGAGAATTGATGACATCCTGGATGTTATCGTGACCTTGGATAAGGTTTGCGTAGTTGCCGTTTTTGTCTGGCATCATGATAGCGACGATAGCCCCACCGTAGTTTGTTACTGCGACTTCATTACCTTGAGCATTCTTCAAGATGAAGAGGTCTGTCTGCTTTCCATTCACAGTGGTCTGAAAATCTTCTCTTTTCAGACCACAGATGTTTTCTACTTCTGCGCTCATAATATCATTATTTTTTAGTTACTTTATCGTTTAAGTTATTATCTATTTGCAAAGTAACTAAAAAAAAATGATTATTACAAACTTTTTTGCAACTTATTGATTTAAAAAAACAAAAAATATCTTACGAAAGGAAATCTGCCACGATGTAGCTGGAGCCTCCCACGAAGATGAAGTCCTCCTTGTCTGCATCCTCCAGAGCAGATTTAAATGCTTTATATACAGAAGGATATGCCTTGCCGAAGAGACCATTCGCCAGTCCTAATCCTGCGATTTTCTCTACTTTGATGGCTCTTTTGGTCGTGGCTTGCGTCCAATAGTAAATGGCATCTTTCGGCAGCATTTCCATGACGGTGGCTATATCTTTGTCGTCCACCATGCCAAATACGATGCGGAGTTGTTTGCAGGGCTGCGCCTTGATTTGGGGGGCTAGGTATTGCCATCCGCCTACGTTGTGACCTGTGTCGCAAATCACTAAGGGGCAGTCTTGCATCTTCTGCCATCTACCCATCAAGCCTGTCAGCTTGCTGACATTGGCGATGCCTTTCTCTATGCTCTGGCGATGCTTGATGATTCCCTTTTCCGAGAGATAGTTGACTGCGTTTAGGATGGTGTTCATGTTCTTGGCTTGGTAGTTGCCACGAAGCTCGCCTGTCAGCGTTCCCCAACTCTTTGTCGTGTATTCCATTCCTTCCGAGCTGTGTTTGGCATCCGTCACCTCTCGGTTTTCGCTGTCTTGTGCAAAGGTGACTGGGGCGTTCTTTTCCTTAGCCTTGGCCTCGAATACATGACGTGTCTCGGGGATGTCCTCACCCACGATGACGGGTACTCCTGGCTTGATAATGCCTGCTTTCTCACCCGCAATCTGAGCCAAGGTGTTGCCCAGGAACTGCGTGTGGTCGAGACTGATGTTGGTGATGATGGATAGGATGGGGGTGATGATGTTGGTGCAGTCGAGCCTTCCTCCCAAGCCTACCTCGATGATGGCTATATCTACCTCTTGCTCGGCAAAGTACTTGAATGCCAAGGCGGTGGTCAACTCGAAGAAGGAGGGGTGCAATGGTTCGAAGAACGCACGCTCCTGTTCCACGAAGTCGATGACGTATTGCTCGCCGATGCACTCGCCGTTCACACGGATTCTTTCTCTGAAATCCACGAGGTGAGGTGAGGTGTAGAGTCCTACCTTGTAGCCCTCGGCTTGCAGGATGGCTGCAAGCGTGTGGGAGCAAGACCCCTTGCCGTTGGTGCCGGCGATGTGGATGGTCTTGAATCGGCGGTGAGGATGTCCGAAGTGGTTGTCCAAGTCTTCTGTGTTCTGCAATCCTGGCTTGTAGGCTGATGCACCCACTTTCTCAAATACAGGAGTGCTGTTGAAAAGGTATTCTATCGTTTCTTGGTAATTCATAATTGCTATTGTTTATAACTTCCCTGTTTCCGAAAGTTAAATTACACCTTATTATATATATAAAGGAGCAATCCTGTCTCGTATCTTTTGAGATAGGATTGCTCCCTTCGCTGTCTATGTTTCCTTATTTGAACAAGTTTTTGAAACTGTCTAAGATGGATTTTTTCGTGGCGTTGTCTGCCTTGAAGTTCTCGCACTGCTTGAACTTCAAGACGAGTGCTTTCTCTTCCTTGGTCAAGGTTTTGGGCACATACACGGTCACGTTGACGATGAGGTCGCCCTTGCCGTAGCCATATCCCTGTACGGCAGGGAATCCTTTGCCACGTAGGCATATTTGCTTGCCAGGCTGGGTGCCCGGCTCTATCTTGATGGTAGTCTTGCCGTCTAGCGTCGGCACTTCCACCTCGCCTCCCAGGGTAGCCGTGGTGAAGTCGAGCACAAGGTTGTAGTACAAGTCCTTTCCGTTGCGTTCGAAGGTGTCGTTCTTCTCTTCTTGGATGAAGACTTGGATGTCGCCGTTGATGCCGTTGTGCTTGCCTGCGTTGCCTTTTCCGCGAACATTGACGACCATGCCGTCTTCCACGCCTGCCGGAATGCTGATTTCCACCACTTCTTCTCCTTTGACGATGCCTTCGCCACCGCAGTGCTTGCACTTGTGCTTGATGATGGTGCCCTCGCCGTGGCAGTCGGGACAAGCCACTTGGGTCTGCATCATGCCAAACATGGAACGAACGGTCTTGATGGTCACGCCGCTGCCATGGCAGGTGGGGCAGGTCTCAGGTTGCATGCCGCCTTCGCATCCAGTGCCGTGGCAGTCGGGGCAAGTGATGTCCTTGCGAATCTTAAACTTCTTGGTGACACCCGTAGCCATTTCTTGCAAGGTGAGGGTCACCTTGACACGCAAGTCGCTGCCCTGGTATTGCTGGCGGGCAGAACCACCTCCAAAGCCTCCGCCGAAGCCACCGAATCCACCACCGTTATGTCCACCGAAGATGTCGCCGAACATAGAGAAGATGTCTTCCATGTTCATGCTTCCGCCACCTCCGAATCCGCCAAATCCACCTTGGGGGCCATCGAAACCGAACTGGTCGTATTGCTGGCGTTTCTGTGGGTCGTGCAATATCTCGTAAGCCTCGGCTGCCTCCTTGAACTTCTCCTCGGCTTCCTTGTCGCCGGGGTTGCGGTCAGGGTGGTACTTGATGGCTATCTTGCGGTAAGCCTTCTTTATCTCGTCTTCTGATGCTGACTTATCTACGCCAAGCACCTCGTAATAGTCTCTTTTTGCTGCCATTTCTTTTCATATTATTGTCCCACTGCTACTTTTGCGTGACGAATCACCTTGTCGTTGAGGGTATAGCCCGTCTGTACGCAGTCGATGACCTTGCCCTTCTTGTCGTCACCCATGCCAGGAACCATGGCGATGGCCTCGTGGAAATCCGTGTCGAAGTCCTTGTCGGCAGTCTCTATCTTCTTGACACCAAGTCCTTCGAGAGTCTTGGCAAACTTGTTGAAAATCATCTGCACGCCTTCCTTGATGACCTTAGGATCGTCGCTCTTGTCGGCGAGGGCACGTTCGAAGTCATCCAAAATGGGCAGGATGGCAGAGATGGTCTTCTCGCCGCCGTTCAAGATAAGCTCGGTCTTCTCCTTGAGTGTACGCTTGCGGTAGTTCTCGAACTCGGCGGTCTTGTAGAGCAACTGCTTCTTGAGCTCCTCTACCTCCTGTTGTGCTTTCTCCAAAGGATTCAACTCTACTTCCTCTGCCTTTTTGTCGGTAGCGGCTTCGTCTTCCGCCTTTTTGTCAGCGGCTGTGTCAGTCTTCCCCTCCTCGGTCTGAGCCTCTGCATTCTGCTCTTCAGCGTTAGAAACCTGCTCGTTTTGAGCTTGCTCCTTGACGTTTCCGTCTTCTATCTTAATCTCTTTCTCTTTAGACATAGTTGTAAATTTTCTTTTATTATTTTTTTTGATTTAGCTTGCAAAAAACGTGCCAATCATGGAAGATGGTTGCTTTGTGGGCTTTTATCTATTAACGGTCAGATGATGATGCAAAACTAATAAAAGCAAATACAATTTAAAAAACGCAAAATTACTTGCTGGTATAAATGTTTTTTGGTTAATTTGTATATTGTTAAAAATAATCATGCCTTGAAACCCAAAATGGACAACTATAGTAAATGGTCAGGTTTATAGCAAAACTTTCCGCCTATGATTTCAACGTATAAGAAAATATTGCTGATAGTCATGTTCGTGGTCTC
>CAVGEN010000071.1:0-42054 GCA_963628185.1 Waltera intestinalis
TCTATGGTCAATTTCAATCGCATGGTGCAAAGATAAGATTTTTTTATGAAACTACGAAAACTGTGGGTGTTTTTTCTCAAACTATTTACTTTTGACTATATTACTTTCCAATGATGTTGCAAAAGTACAGAAAAAGCTAGAGCCTAAGGAGGGGAAAATGTGCTTATATTATGCTTTTCGTACATTTTCAATGAGAAAAGGACAAAAAGCCATTCTTTAATAACTATTATATATAGTACCTTTGCCATCGAAAAGTAATTGATAAACTAAATAATAACGAAACGTAAGGGGCTTAGGCTTTAGCTTTTTCGCCCCAAGCGGAAATTAGTAAAAATAAAGATAATCATGAAGAAAAGCTATTGTATAAAAGGTGGCATATTGCTGATGGCTATCTTATGCTCTTCTGTGGTTGATGCCAGAGAGAAGATCAATATCAATCTCGGTTGGAAATATCAATCGGGAGTTGTGGAGAATGCCCAAGCTGTCGATTTCAATGACAAAGGTTGGCAAACTATCAATCTGCCTCATGATGCCCAGGTGGTAGGGGCTTTTATAAAAAATGGACAGGGGGCGAGCAATCGCAATGGTTATCGCCCCTTGGGACGTGGTTGGTATCGCAAGAAACTTCAATATGACAAGGCTTGGGATGGCAAGCACGTTGTCTTGGAGTTTGAGGGGGTATATCGTGATGCCAAGGTGTATGTCAATGGCAAACTTTGTGAGGGGAATTATCCGAATGGCTATGTCGACTTTGAGTTTGACATTACCGATAAGTTGCAAGATGGTAAGAATGTGATAGCTGTGAGCTACGACAACTCTTTCCCAAAGAGCAGCCGATGGTATAATGGCGAGGGTATCAACAGGGATGTCTGGTTGCATGTGCTCGACGATGTGCATGTGGCAAGATATGGTACTTATGTTACCACGCCTAAGATTTCTGCCACACAAGCCAAGGTAAATGTCAAGACCGACATCAAGAATGAGCGTGCAGACTCTGTGCTTTGTCGATTAATCACAGAGATTGTTGCTCCCGACGGAAAGATGGTGGCTACAGCCGAGGCGGTCGCTCCTTTCGCAGGTGGAGAGACGTATCAGTTCAATCAGAACATCATCGTGAAGAATCCTCAACTTTGGAATGTGGGCGATGGCAAGTTGTATCGGGCGATAAGTCATGTATATGTGCAGAGGGAAAAATATGATGGTAATGCTAGAAAACCATTAGAATGGGCTTCGAATAGTCTTCAAACGACAGACGAGGCTTTGGTAAACGTTCCTCAGAATGCGATAGATACCTACGAGACTCCTTTCGGAATCCGAGAAATCGAGTTGACTCCTAACGAAGGTCTATTGGTGAATGGCAAGCGAGTATATGTGAATGGCGTATGTCTTCACACTGATTTGGGTCCTTTAGGTACGGCTTCTTTTGAGGAAGGTTGGAACCAACGTCTTTCTGCTATCACCGAGAAACTGGGATGCAATGGCATTCGTCTTTCCCATAATGCTTATCCTAAGTATGTGCTTGACTGGGCAGATCGCCATGGGGTCCTTGTGGTCGATGAGTTCTTCGACAAGTGGGATGAGAGCTATTATGGCAAGGGAGCGAAGTTTGGTGACTTGCATCTTCGTGACCTTCGCACACAGATGCAGCGTGACCGCAACCATCCTTCCGTCTTCATCTGGAGCGTGGGTAATGAGGTCTATCAGCAGATACAAGATGAACAGACACGTACCAAGGGTATCAAGCAGTTGAAAACGCTTTTGGCAGAGGCTCATCAGATGGATCCTTCTCGCCTTGCTACATGTAGTCAATATCCTAATCGCTATAAGAGTGTCACAAGAAAGCGTAACGAAAAACGTTTCTTTCAGTCAGACCCACATCCGTTTGAGTTCTATACCGATGTGGTTTGCACTAACTACCTGGAGAATTTCTGGGATGAAGACCACAAGCGATTCCCTCAACTCGTGTTCATGGAGGGTGAGATGTCGGTGGGTGACTTGGGATATGCCTATTATAATTTCGACCATTCTTATCCTGTGGGACAGTTCTACTGGGGCGGAACCGATTATATCGGCGAGTCGTTCGGATGGCCATCCAAGGGGTGGGTTCGAGGCTTGGTTAGCTTTACTAATCATCTCAAACCATTGGGTTGGAGCGTGCGAAGTTTCTATGATACCGAAACGTCAATGGTAAAGATTATCACTCGTCCTGACAAGGGACAGGGCGGACTGGTCTGGAACGACTTGAAGATGACTTGGATTGCACTCGATGAGCATTGGAACTATCAAGACGGCGATAAACTAAAGGTACAGGTGATGAGCAATTGCGATGAGACCGAACTTTTCCTCAATGGCAAGAGTCTTGGCATGAAACAGTTGCCTCCTAAGAACCAAGCCCCAGAGTTGGTATGGGATGTAGCTTACCAAAAGGGCGAGCTGAAAGCCATCGGATATAATAAAGGAGTGAAGGTGAGCGAGGATGTGCTTGCCACAGCTGGCAAACCAGCCAAGATGCTCGTCCATCTGAGCAAGAACCAACTGAAGGGCGACGGCATGGACTTGGCTTATCTAGACTATACCGTGGTGGATGCGCAAGGCAACGTTTGTCCTGATGCCGTGAAGCTCGACTTCGAGGTGAAAGGACAGGGTACGAACGCAGGTGTAGCCAGTGACGACATGATGAGCGATGAGCCATGGAAGGGTAATAGTCGTAGCACTTATCGTGGCAAGTGCCAACTCATCGTTCGCTCTTCTGCTCTTGCGTCTGGCAAGGCTGGAAAGATTGTGGTCAAGGCGAAGGCGAAAGGTTTGAAGACCTTGGCAACGGAAATCATAGTGAAATAACAAGGATATTTTAGCATCTAAAGTTAAATTAAAAACGAACATACAATGAAAAAGATTATTAGTTGTCATTACTTTCAGCAGGCGATGTGCATCGTCGCCTTGCTTCTGATGGGTGGAGTCGCAGCTTTAGCCAAGCTGGCGACTTCCCCTGTCATTTCTTCCAATATGGTGTTGCAGCGTGAGAAACCTGTGCATATTTGGGGAACGGCTGAGGCTGGTGAAAAAATCACCGTGAGCTTTGGCAAGCAAAAGGTGAAGGCGAAGGCGGATACTGATGGAAAGTGGCTTGCCACGCTTCAGCCGATGAAGGCAAATGCTAAACCACAGAATTTGGTTATTAAGGGCAAGAAGGAGTCTCTTGTATATAATAATGTGGTAGTGGGTGAGGTTTGGATAGCCGCTGGTCAGTCGAACATGCAGTATTCCATGCGCCGTCATAAGGTTTTCAAGGCACCTGCCAAGGGCAAGGACTGGAGTATCGAAGAGATGAAGAAACCTCAGAACCCGATGATTCGTGTCTATGTGTCTCTTCGAGAGAACCAGACAACATGGGCAGAGGCGAGCGGTGAGAGCTTGCCAGATGTTTCTACCGTGGGCTATTACTTCATCAAGAATATCCAGGATAGTTTGAAGATACCTGTGGGTGTCATCACCGTGGCTTTGGGTGGCACTCGCATCGAGACATGGACTCCGAAGGAGGCATACGAGCAGTCGCCAGTATTTGCCAAGGAAATCAAGGAGAGGGGCACCATCAATGGCTCTGGGGTAGGAAAATGGTACAACAAACTGCTTTCACCAGTCATTCCATATTCCATCCGTGGCTTCCTTTGGTATCAGGGAGAGAACAACTGTGGTGTAGGCGATACTCGATATGTAAAGAAATTCAAGTTGATGACCGATTGGTGGCGTTCTGTATTCATGGACAAGAGCTTACCTTTCTACTATGTCATATTGGCTCCTCATATCTATTCAGACAGAAAGCATAAGGGTGGCAAGTTCCAAACGGCAGAGGCTTTGCCTCTCTTCCGTGAGCAGCAAAAGCAATGTCGTGAACAGGTCGAGAACACTGAGTATATCTCGATATTCGACATGGTGGATAATCTT
The DNA here is from genome assembly GCA_963628185.1 of Waltera intestinalis. GTDB lineage: Bacteria > Bacteroidota > Bacteroidia > Bacteroidales > Bacteroidaceae > Prevotella. The sequence continues at coordinate 3,946 of CAVGEN010000071.1, forward strand.
CGTGACATTCACCCATCCTACAAGTGGTATGTAGGTCAGCGTTTGGCGCGCATCGCCTTGCATAAGAACTATGGTTATGACAAGATTCTATATCGTGGACCAGAGTTGAGTCGTGTTGCCAAGAACGGCAAGAGCTTGGAACTCTATTTTGACAATGTAGGCGAAGGTCTCAAGACTTTCAATCGTCGTCGTATAGAATGGATAGAAATTGCAGGCAAGGACGGTATCTTCCATCCTGCCCTTGCTGAAATCAAGGATAAGGATCAAGTGGAAGTCAATTGCTGTCTTGTTGGCGACCCGATATATGTTCGGATGGGCTGGCATGAAGTAGCTGTGCCAAACCTTGTAAATAGCGAAGGCTTGACCGCCATTCCTTTCGGAAGCACCAAGGTTGATGAATAAGAGGTATTTGAGAGAACTATTGGGTGGAACATGCTTGTTGGAGATTATGTTTTTGCCCAATCTAATAATCCTTTACCTTCGTCATCCAGTTCTATGCCAAGTCCGATGACCTCTTGCTTGTCAGCTTTGAAAGGTTCCATGTATTGGTTAGCGAGGATTTGCTTGACGGCTGCATCCTTTCCACCATTGTTTTTCAGCTTCAGTTCTATCACGTAGATGTATCGGGAAGTAGAAGCGAGGATGTCGATTCTGCCTGTGGCAAGCATGTGCTCCACATCCACTCTCATGCCGATGGCATTGAGGATGGTGCTGATGATGAGGCGATAACGCTCCTTCATATCCATCGAGGCAAGTTTCTTGTTGCTGTATGGTACATCGGCAATCAAAGCCTTCAGCGATTTCATGGCATCCTCTAGTTGACCAGTGCCTAATTGCATATATAGGTTGGCTTGCAAGGACTGGATGTCGCTTTCCTCTCTCATGGTCAAGGTTGGGAGCACCATCTCGTAGAGAGCTTGTTTCACTTCCTCGTTAGGGAAGCCCAACACGTAGCCGAACTCGTCGCTGTCCTTGATGGTGAGATAACCTGATTGGTAAAGGAACAAAGAGGCACCGCCACCTGTAACATCGGAAAGTTCCAAGGTGTTGCGCAAGATACGGCAATTGTCGAAGTCTCCTAAGCGCAATTCTGCATTAGTTACAAACTTCGGGATGAGCGAGGTGGCACCTGATGAAGCCCAAAAATTACCCAATTCCTTTGTCTTGAGAGCATTGACAAGACTGTAAGGGTTATAGATGTCCACCATATTGTGTCTGCAAAAATGGTAGCCATCATAATACGTTTTCAGGTGTTCGTGAGTTTCTTGGGCAGACCAATGGTTAAATTCTGCCATTTTCTCTAACTCTGGTTTGAAATTCTCTCCGATTTCCTCCTCAGTGATGCCACAGAGAGTCGTGTATTCTGGTAAGAAACTGATGTTCGTCAGATTGTTGAGTACCGAGAACAAAGATATTTGGGTAAACTTAGTGATGCCAGTGATAAAGACAAACTTCTCGTATTCATCGGCATTCTTGAGCACGGCAAACACCGTGCGATACACTTCGGTGCAAGCTTGATGCTCAGGAGTTTTCCATGAGTGTTGTAACGGAGCATCGTACTCGTCGATAAGCACGGCTACTTGCAACCCTGTCTGTTGGTAGGCTTTGACGATGATGTTCCTAAATCGGTTTGACAAAGCGGTCAAGGATCTGGGCGTGATGTTGTACTTGGCTTCATATTCAGTGAAAACTTCGTCGAAGTAAGCTCTGATACCTTCGGGGGTGCCATCCGCCATACTCATGTCGAGTCGTACAACAGGATAAGACTTCCAGTCTTTCTCCAGTTGCATGATTTTCAGTCCTTCGAAGAGTTCCTTCTTTCCTTCGAAGTATGCCTGTAGCGTATCGACAAGCAATGACTTGCCGAATCGACGAGGTCGGCTCAGGTAATTATATGTGTCGCTGTTGTTCGCCAATTGCCACACGATGTCGCTCTTATCTACATAGAGGTATTTCTCCTCTCTGATTTTCTTAAACGATTGTATGCCTGCTGGCAGTCTTCTGAGATTGTTCTCAGTCATATCCGATGTTGTTTTAATTACTTTGCAAAGATACAACGAAAATACGAATATGCCAACAAATTTGAATTAAAAATAGTTTTAGTGCTTCTATTTAACGGAGAATCAGTACTTTCGTACAATAAACGCACGCTTAGGACAATTGTCCACCATTCTAAATCAGCTGTTTAACTAATTTTGCTAGCGAAAACAAAAAGAGGATATAAGCCTTCTGACTGATAAAAACTAGAAATAACAGCTAAACAAAAATAATAACAACTAAACAATAGACAATATGAAAAGAAAGATTCCTTTCCCAAGAATATTGGGAACATTGATTACAGCTTTGATGGTCTTGGCTTCTTGCCATGATGACGATGCAAGTGTTTTGGATTCGACCCAAATGTTGAATCAAACATTGGTTCCTACTACCTATAGTTTTGTCTGGAATGGCAATATCGTGGAACAACGAACTGATGTGAGTGCTACGTTTACGGCTGTATCTGAACAGTCTGGCAAGATGAAGATGACCATCTCCGGTATCATTCCATCTACTGATGAGGACTTGTCGTTGGATGTGAATGTCGCTTCGACATCAGATGAGATTCAATATGAGGGAAAGATGGATGATTCTAGATATGACTTGAATGTAAGTGGCATCTATTTCCCATCCCCGTCGTCAGGACATTACTTCAAGATGAAATGCAACTATCAAGTGTTGAGTGGCGTGGCTCTTGATACTCCTTTGGAATTGGTATCAGCAGACAAAAATGATGACAGATCTGAAGTCATTCTGACATTCAAGAACAATGGGAAGGTAAACGTTGATATAACTGTCTATAAAGATGATAAGGAAACAACGACCAATTTCTTGATTAGCTATTGGTTGTCAAAGAATCAAGGGCAACTGATTTTGGAATTGAATGAAAGTCAGGCATTGTCGCTTGCTACCAACTGGAAGACCATTACTGGAGAAGAGATTAGTGACTTGATGATAAAATATGGAGATACTAGTAGATATGCTCTCTATATGAAATCTTTTGGCGACACTCAATTGAAGTTGGTAAAATAACTTCATATAGTAAAATAAGAATAGAAACAAACTAAGAATCGCTATGATACGAAATAAGTTTATCAAGTCTTCGGGCTTGCCTGTTGCGCTTCTTTCCGCAACCTTGGCATTCGGCGTGCCCCCTATATATAATAAGGTGTATGCCGCAACGTTGACAACACAGCAAACCAATACCATTAAGGGTAAGGTAATCGACCAGAATGGAGAACCTGTTATCGGTGCTACCATCCTCATCGTTGGTCAGAGTACTAACAGTGGTACCGTCACAGATTTTGACGGTAATTTCATGATTGCTGCTAAGGCAGGGCAGAGATTGAAGATAATCTACTTGGGTTATGAGACTGCTACCGTAGTGGCTCGTAATGGAGTGACCGTAACATTGAAAGAGTCTGCTACCACCTTGAAGGATGTTGAGGTAGTGGCATACGGTGTACAGAAAAAGATGACTGTTACGGGTGCCATTTCCAGTCTTAAGGGCGAGGCTTTGACGCAGACCCCTGTCAGTTCTGTTTCCCAAGTCTTGGCAGGTCAGTTGACGGGTGTTAGTTCCGTGCAGTATTCGGGTGAGCCTGGCAATGACCAAGCCCAGATATATGTACGTGGTAAGGCATCTTGGACAGATTCCAACCCTTTGATTCAGGTGGATGGTATCACGGTGGATGCAGGTTATATGAACGACATAGACCCAGAGGAAATCGAGAGCATCACCGTTTTGAAGGATGCTTCCGCTACGGCAGTGTTCGGTGTAGAGGGTGCCAATGGTGTCGTACTGATTACCACCAAGCGAGGTCAGGATAGCAAGACCAAGATTTCTGCATCTGTCTCGGGTACGTTGTTGATGCCTAACCGTCCTGTGGAGCAGGCTAGTTCCTTGGAATATGCCAACTATCATAACATGATGCGTCGTTACGACTATGATACCGATGGTAATCCTCAGGCTGAGCGATTCTCGCCTGAGATTATCCAGAAGTTTGCCGATGGCAGCGACCCAATCCGTTTCCCTAGCATGCAATGGACCGACTATCTGATGAAGAAGAGCAGTATGCAGACCAAGGCTAACGTCAATATCTCTGGTGGCAATAAGAAGGTGAAGTACTTTATCTCAGCTGGTATGTACACACAGGGAGGTTTGTTTAAGACCTTCGAGCAAGATTATGATGCGGATTACAACTACAGCCGATTCAACTACCGTGCCAATGTGGATATCAATGTGACACCTACTACCAAGATTTCTGCCAATATCGCCGGTAGTGTAGATAACGTGAGCCGACCTCTTATTGGTTCTACCGATGCCCTGATGAAGTCTATCTACGCAGCAACTCCATTCTCCAGCCCAGGTGTGGTGGATGGCAAGTTTATCGTTACTGCTGTGGATTACTCCGACTTGCAGTTGCCTTTCACGGGCAGTAACCCTATGGGCACTTGGTATGGCAAGGGATATTATAAGAATGGTGCCAATCGAATGGCTATCAACTTGGCATTAACCCAGAAACTTGATTTCATCACCAAGGGCTTGAGCTTCTCCATCAAGGGTGCCTACAATAGCAACTTTAGTGTGACCAAGCAGGGTAGTGCTTCCATCGCCACCTATTCGCCAGTGGTCAAATATGGTGAGGATGGTAATATTCTGATAGGTGAGGATGGATACCCTGTATTGGGATATAAGCAAAATGGTGCTTTCAGCCGCGCCAAGGTAAGCACTTCGGCGGGCAGGGCACGTAACTGGTACTTTGATGCCCGATTCAACTGGAGCCGCAAGTTTGGCTTGCATTCGGTATCAGCACTCTTGCTTTACAACCAGAAAAAGGACTATTATCCTGGTGGTGACTACAACTTGGTTCCTACAGGAGTGGTTGGTTTGGTTGGCCGTATCACTTACGATTGGAACAATCGCTACATGGCTGAGTTCAACATCGGTCGCAATGGTTCAGAGAACTTCATCAAGAGTCATCGCTATGGTACCTTCCCAGCTTTCTCCGCCGGTTGGAACGTGAGCGAGGAGAAATGGTTTGAGCCTCTGAAACCCGTAGTTTCTTTCTTGAAGCTTCGTGGTTCTTGGGGTTTGGTTGGTAATGGAAAGATAGGTAAATCTTACCGTTTCTACTATACACCAGATATGTACACCATCAATGGTGGAGGTTATTGGTTTGGTGTCAATCCTTCTAGTCGTAACAATTACTTTTCAACTGAGGGTATCAAGCATAATCCAGATGTAACTTGGGAGAAGGCGTTCAAGCAAGACTATGGTATTGATGTTCATTTCCTAGACAACAAGTTGAGTACCACTTTCGATTATTATATGGAGCATCGAAACGACTTGTTCTGTCAAGACCAGACTGCTCCGAACGTGATAGGTTTCACTGTTCCATACGCCAACCTCGGTAAGACGAAGAGTTGGGGATGGGAAATCTCAGCCAAGTGGAATGACAAGATAGGCAAGAACTTCCGTTATTGGGCGGGCATCAACCTTTCTTACAACCAGAATGAGATTATCGAGAAAAAGGAGACTCCTCAGAGCAATGCCTACCGCATGCAGAAGGGACACCGCATTGGTGCGGAAAAGACTGCGGGCTATAAGTTCTTCGAATATTTTAGCGAGAATACAGCTGCTAATTATGAGAAGAAGTACGGGAAGCCTTTCCCTACTCAGCTGATTGGCAACTTGCGCCCTGGTGATTGTACTTACGTTGACCTGAATGGTGACGGCAAGATTGACTCGCAGGATGTTACTTTGGAATTGGGATATACCGAGGATCCTGAGTACACCATCGGTATGAACCTGGGATTCTCTTGGAAGCGTCTTTCTGTCAATACCCAGTGGACGGGTGCTTGGAATGTGAGCCGTGTGCTCGGAGGCAACTTCCGCTATCCATTCTATTCTGCCAATACCTTCGAGGAAGGTGGTCTGCTGAAGTATTTCGTGGAGAATTCCTGGACAGAGGAAAATCCGAATCCTAATGCCAAGTATCCTCGTGTGAGTGTGGATCATGGCAAGGTAAACAACTACCAGAATACAGACCTCTATATGGTGGATGCCAAGTATCTCCGCTTGAAGACCATCTCCATCACCTACGATTTCAAGTTCCCATTGATGAAGAAGTTGGGATTGACCAACCTTCAGTTGGGCTTGAGTGGTTACAACCTCCTTACCTTCACTCCTTTCATCTGGGGTGACCCTGAGACTCGTGTCGATGATGGTCCTTCTTATCCTTTGCAGCGTACATATACCGCAACACTCAAAGTGGGATTCTAAAAAATAATAATTATGAAACGATATACATTAAACAACAAGATATTGGGAGGAGCCTTGGCGTTTGCCACATTGGTGTCACCGATGATGTTCTCCTCTTGCACCGACACGATTAAGTTTGGCGATGCTTTCCTCGATAAGATTCCTGGTGGCGACGTCAATGAGGACACGGTGTTTAATAGCCCAGTCTATACCAAGCAGTTTCTCAACAGCATTTACCGCAAGCAATACTATGGCTTGACTACTGGTACGGGCGGACAGAACAGTGGCAATGGATGGATAGGCAAGTTTGAGTGTCTCACCGACTGCTGGAGTCTCTATTACTCATCGGCACTGCCTTGGAAGATATACTACACAGGTAGCAAGAATGCTGACAGTGGCAATATGATGGAGTTTGGCGATGAGCAGGTTTGGGAAGCCGTGCGTGCTTGCTACAAACTCTTGGAGCATGTGGATAATGTTCCTGGGCTTAGCGAGGGTGAAAAGGCTGGTATGAAGGCGCAAGCCAAGTGCTTGATAGCCACACGCTATTTCGACCTCTTCCCATTCTACGGTGGTCTTCCTTTGGTCTATAATAGTTTCTCTGGCACAGATGCTTCTTACGATTTGCCTCGTGCCACAGCCGAGGAAACGGTGGAGTTTATGGTTAAGTTGCTCGATGAGGCTATCGCTACCCCTGATGCCGACTTCCCTTGGGCGTACGATGAGACCACTCTCTTGACAGAGGCAGGACATTGGACCAAGGCTGGAGCGATGGCTTTGAAATGCCGCATCCTTCAGTTTGCCGCCTCTCCACTTTTCAATTCCGACCAAGGTTATTATGGAGGAAGTTCGGAGGCAGAGCAGAAACATCTCGTTTGGTATGGTGAATACAAACCAGAGTACTGGACACGATTCAAGGATGCTTGTCAGGCGTTCATCAACAAGCTTGATGCTGATGGCGGTTACGAATTGGTAGAGGCAATGGGCAACCGACCTGAGGATTATCGCTTGGCTTTCCGTACAGCCTATTTCGAGGAAGGCAGTTCTGAGGTAATCCATTCCGTGAGATATACCAACAAGCCAGGTTCTAGCTACAACTGGTATTCATGGATTAGCAATGGACGTTCGGTATATGCCGTAACTCAAGAGTATGTGGATATGTTCCCTTGGAGCGATGGCACACCTTTCGACTGGGACAAGACGAAGGCAGAAGGCAAACTCAACCAGATGTTCATCACGGGCGACTCGGTGAAAGGAAAGCCAGTCTTGCAGAAAGTCAAGCTCACTCGCGACCCTCGTCTCTATGAGTCGGTGCAAGTGAACGGCGGTCTTCCTACCCTCGATTGGACGACAGCGGCCATGAGTGGCACTCCTTACGAGATGTGGGTAGGTGGAAGTACCGCATCCAACAATCCCGAGAAAGAGTCGGGCAGTTATGCCACAGGCTATGCCAACTTGAAATACGCATTCAGCGAGTATAGCGGACATGGTTTGCAATGGGTTACCATTCGCCTCTCCGATGTCTATCTGATGTATGCCGAGGCATTGATTCAGACCAATGCCAGTGGCAATTTCGCCGATGCCGTCGAGTGGATTGACAAGGTGAGAGCACGTGTAGGCTTGAAGGGCTTGGTGGAGTGCAATCCCGACAAGGACTTGCTCCACAACAAGGAGAACCTGCTGAAGGAATTGCTCCGTGAACGTGCTTGTGAACTCGGGTTTGAGAACGCTCGCTATATGGATATGATTCGCTACAAGTTGAAGGATGATTTCGAGAAACCTCTCCATGGCTTGCGTATCTTTCGCTTGGTGAAGAATCCCACCACGGGAAAGTTTGAGCGTTGCAACATGCAATGGTACAAGGCTGGAAAGGGTCAGACTTTCGAATGTTCTGATGGTACCAAGGTTAAAATTTCCTATAAGGATGGCATCCAGCAACCTACGGTTTTCGACTATGAGCGGTTTGAAATCAAGAATGCGGCTCGTCCTTGGTCAAAGACCAAAGATGGTAGCTTCAATCCTAAGTGGTATCTCGCTTCTTTCAAGACAACGGAGATCAACAAGAACTACGGACTCGTTCAGAACCCTGGATGGTAATACTCAATGTTAAGTGTTGAATGTTAAGTGTTAAATTTAAAAGGACATTTCAGTATGAAACGAAATAATATATTAGTTGCGATGGCATTGGCAAGTTGCTGCTTGCCAGCCATGGCACAAAATGATACCGAGGCTTCCAAGGCTGGACACATCGAAGACCAGACCATCGACGTGGGTGCCAACAAGTCTTTCTCCTTGAGCGAGAGTACCGCCTCGGTCTCTGTCATTGAGAACAAGGATGTAGATAAGCGTTCCGCCAAGAACATCCGCAACTCCATCATCGGTCAGGGCTTGGGTCTCATCTCACAGATGAGCGGCAACAAGTATGCCGACCAGGAGGCTTCGCTCATGGTACGTGGCTTGCACAGCCTTTCGGGTAGCAATGCCTTGATATTGGTGGATGGTATCGAGCGAAATATCAACGACATCAGTGCTGACGAGGTGGAGAGCGTGAGCATCTTGAAGGATGCGGCTGCCGTGGCTCTTTACGGCTACAAGGGTGCCAATGGTGCCATCCTCGTTACCACCAAGCGTGGTGAGAAGGGCAAGAATAGCATCAAAGTGAGCTACGAACATCTCTTCAACAATTTGATAGAGACCCCTAAGTTTGTGGATGCTGGCACATACGCCGATGCCATCAACGAGGCTTACAAGAACGACGGCATGGAGACTCCTCGCTATACTCCTGAGGAAGTCAAGGCTTTCAAGGATGGTTCGATGCCTAACCTTTACCCTAATGTCAACTGGGTAAAGGAGGTGTTCCGTCATCATGGCGTTACCAACAAGTATGGTGCTGAGTTTACTGGTGGTTCTGGCAAACTGAGATATTACACTGCTCTGAATCTTCTTTCTGACAAGGGTTTCATCAAGAACCCAGACATGACCGAGGGATATAGCACACAGGATAAATATGTAAAGGGTAACCTAAGAATCAACCTCGATCTCGACATTACAGAGACAACCTCATTGAAGGTGAACCTCTTCGGCTCTTTGAGCGAGCAGAGTGCGCCGGGTGCTGATACCGACCTCTGGAAACTGGTTTATACCGTTCCTTCCGCAGCATTCCCTATCAAGGCGAATGGCTTGTGGGGTGGTAGCGAGACTTGGTCGGGTACTAACAACCCTGTGGCACAGGCTACGGGAGCTTCTTACTACAAGTATCATACCCGTGACCTCTACTCAGACATGACCCTCAACCAGAACTTGGATAGTTTCGTGAAAGGTCTTTCTGCTACGCTTCGTATCGGATACGATGCCCAGAGTACACTTTACGAGAACACCAGCTTGGGCTATCAGTACAATGTTACTACCATTCCGCAGGAGGCTTGGATGGATGGACAGCTCGATATGTCGCTCGTAACCAACAAAACTTATGGCTCTCCTGGCAAGATGGGTACGGATGCTGCAACCAAGAGCTTTGCTCGTCGCTTCCATTTCGACGGTGGTCTCAACTACGACCGCTCTTTCGGCAAGCACGACCTCTTCACCCAGTTGCGTTGGGACTATGAGTTCAATGATATCTTGGCTACCAATAATACCATCTATCGGCAGAATGCCAGTTGGTATACCCACTACGGATATGGCAAGAAGTATTATGCTGATTTCGCCTTGGTGGCATCAGGTTCCAACAAGTTGGCTCCAGGACACAAGTGGGCATTGTCTCCAACCTTGTCTGCTGCTTGGGTTCTCTCCAACGAAAAGTTCATGGAGAATGTCAATTGGGTCAACTTCCTCAAGCTCCGTGCATCGGCAGGTATGGTTAATCTCGATATGCTGCCAAACGAGGAGAACGGAAGTCCTGCCTGGACATACTATCTCCAGGGATATTTAGACTCGGGTCCTTCTTACATCTTCAATAACAACTACGATGCTACCGCAGGTCGTTCCATCGGATCGATGGCGACAGAGAATCCTAACCACGAGAAGGCGTATATGTATAATGTCGGTTTGGAGGCACGCCTCTTCGGTGGCTTGAGCCTCACACTTGAAGGCTTCTACAACCATCGCACCAACATTTGGGTATCAGGTTCAGGAGCTTACTCTAGTATTGTAGCCTTCGGAGCACCTTACATCAATGCAGGTGTGGTCAATCAGAAGGGATTGGAGGTCGGTCTCGATTATACCAAGACTATTAACGGTATCACCTTCAGCGTAGGCGGCAACTGGCTTTACAGCGAGAACCAAATCAAGGAGATGGCGGAGGAACCTCGTGCTTATTCTAACCTCGTGAAGACTGGCAACCAACTCAATCAGCTCTATGGTCTGAAAGCCATCGGTTTCTTCAAGGACGAGGCTGACATCCAGAACTCTCCAGAACAAACCTTTTCTACCGTCATTCCTGGTGATGTGAAATATGAGGACGTGAATGGTGACAATAAGATTGATGAGAACGATGTCGTTGCCATCGGTCATTCCACGACTCCTGGCATCTACTATCAGTTCCACCTCGGCGCAGAGTGGAAGGGATTGGGGTTCAACATGATGTTCCAGGGCACTGGCAAATATTCGGGTATGCTCAATACCAAGGGCATGTACTGGCCATTGATTGGCAATACCAATATCTCGCAGTATGCCTACGACAATCGTTGGACACCTGAGACCGCTGAGACCGCTCTCTATCCACGACTCAGCTCCACGAGCAATGACAACAACTACCAGAACTCTACGCTTTGGCTCGTTGACCGCTCTTACTTGAAGCTTCGCAATGTGGAACTTTACTATAAGTTGCCTGCATCTGCCTTCAAGTCAGTGAAGTTCGTACATGGAGCTACCGTATATCTCCGTGGTGTCGATCTCTTCTGTTGGGACAACATGCCTGACGGCAATGCCGAGAGCTATGGCATCAAGCAGCCTTTGACTCGCAGCGTTGTGGCAGGAGTGAAACTCACGTTTTAAGTGAAGAGTGAAGAACGAAGAGTGAAGAATTCAAATGTCTATTTTAATACGTAACATCATGAAACGATTTAATATATTTTCTGCTGTTGTGATGGGAATGCTCGGTTTGGCATCTTGCTCAGACCAGATGAACTACAATGAGTATTACGTCTACGACCGTGACTACATGACCCAAGAGTTTGGACGTGTGGAGGGATTCCTTACCACTGGCTACAATGAGATGGATTATGACTTCGGTGGGTATTACAGCAATGCCTTGATGGCTTCTGCCACCGACGAAAGCGAGTATGCTTACAATGGCAATTCCATCGAAGACCTATATAATGGTGCGCTCAGTCCTACCAATGCCCATGGCAAGTTCTGGGCTAGTAGCTTGAAGGGTATCGCTTATTGCAATCTCTTCTTGGATGAGTTTGCCGACGAGAAGTTTGAGAACTATCAGTATAATGACGACTACGAGAAGCAGATGTTCAAGTACAAGAACATGCGCTGGGAGGCTCGTTTCCTCCGTGCCTATTACTACTTCCGCTTGGTTCGCCAGTATAACGGAGCACCTCTGTACTGCCACAATCTCTCGGCTAACCAACTCAATGCTTTGCCAATGACCAAGGCTGACGAGGTGTTCAAGTTTATCGAGAACTCTTGCGACAGCATCAAGGATAGCATCGTCGTGGATTACACCAAGCTAGGTGAGCTTGCCTTGGGAAATCCTGAGACCGCTCGTGCCAACCAGTTGGCTGTGCTTGCATTGAAGGCTCGTGCCGCCCTCTACCATGCCAGTCCTCTCTTCAATACCAACAATGAGGCGGAACTTTGGCACGAGGCAGCCCTTGCTACCAAGGAACTTGTCGATTCTGCCGAGAAGCAAGGCAAGGGATTGGCTGCTACTTACGATTGCCTTTGGGCATCAGACAACTATGTCAATGCCAAGTCAACCAAGGAGATTCTCTTCTATCGCAGTGTCGCCGAGGGTAGAGGATTGGAACAAGCCAACTTCCCTGTAGGTTTGGAGAACTGTAATGGTGGCAACTGTCCTACCCAAGACCTTGTGGATGCTTACGAGATGCAACGCTCAGGCAAAGGCATCAATGAGGAGGGCAGTGGCTATAATGAGCAGAAGCCATACACAGGTCGCGACCCACGCTTCGAGCTAACCATCTGCCACAACGAGACAAAGCGTTGGCCTAACTGGGCTACCGACCTCGTATATACCTACCAAGGTGGTGCCAATGGTCTGCCATTGACGGGTGGTACTCCTACAGGTTATTATCTGAAGAAACTCTTGGTAGCTGCCGCCGACCCTCGTCCTGCTACAGCCAATACCTTCAAGCACTCATGGGTTATCTTCCGCATGGGCGAGGCTTACCTCAACTATGCCGAGGCTGTGTTCAATTACTTCAAGTGCCAGGGCAGAATGGATGCTGCCGATGCTACAAGCGAGGAGTTCCCTGTCTCTGCTCGTGAGCTTGCCAGCAAGACACGTCTCCGTTCCAAGATGCCAGACATTCCTGCAGGTATGAGCAACGATGACTTCTGGGCAAAGTATCAGAATGAGCGTAGGGTAGAGCTTGCCTTCGAGGGACATCGCTTCTGGGATGTGCGCCGTTGGAAGGAAGGAGCCAAGTATTTCTCCAAGATCACGGAGATGCACATCACCAAGAATGAAGATGGCACTTACAGTTACAATCGCAAGACGGTGAATCGCAACTGGGATGAGAAGTACAATTTCTTCCCAATCCCTCAGAGCGACGTGATGAAGAATCCGAACCTCGACCAGAGCATCACAGGATGGAAGTAAATTGGTGAAATCATCCTTATCATCATCGTGAAACCTGCTAAGGTTTCCATATCAAGCAAGGTTGTTCTCCTTTTCATGAGGAGGGCAACCTTGTTTTCGTTATAGTGTCGCTAGTAGGACCTACTTTTTACCCCTAGTAGGACTCGCTCTTCATCCCTATAAGGGCTTTTGATAATCGTTATAATTGTGTTTTTCTTCCGTTATAACGCTTTTCGGATAAAAAACACGGCTTCGGTACAATATCCACGGATAAATCTACCAGTTTTCCTCTACTTTTGCTCTCGAAATCAATTAACAACATTAATAACAACTGCTGATCTCTATATATAATAAGGTGTAACCTCTCTGATATGGAGCCAGTACTAAAAACTTAACAAAATTATGAAGAAGCAAATTTTACTCCTCGTAGCTCTCGTAGCTTCCGTGTTCACAAACGCTAATGCTCAGGTAGAGTATGGTAACGTAACAACTCCTCTCACAGGTGCCAAGACATGGGATTTCGCCAACTTCCCTGGTTTGGAGGAAGGCAATGTCGCAGACGATTGCACCATCGACAACCTCTACTTCGGTGTCTCTGGCGATACACCTATGTATTATGTAGCTGCCAACGGTCGTATCAGTATGCCTTACTCTGCTAACCAGACATGGTTGGCTGAGGACTCCAAGGACTGCGTGCTCAGTTTCAAAGTTCCTGCTGGCGAGGGTACCATCACAGTATATGGTAAGTCCGTGTCAAAGACTCGTCCTGGTATCGTCTATGTTGGCAAGAAAGAATATCGTGAGGAAGGTGACTCTATCATTTCCACCTTGCAGGACTATAAATTCAAGGTAAACGTGACGGAAGAGACTCCAGTCTATATCGTAGCAGAGAAGGCCAAGAGCAACGCTAAGCCATCCAAGGGGCAGGGCTTATTCGTCTATAAGTTGTCTTGGACTCCTGGCGCAGGCGATGCTACTGGTATCACCAATGTAGAGGACAAAAAGGCTGATGATGGAGCATACTACAACCTCCAGGGTATGCGTGTGGCTGCTCCTAAGAATGGCATCTTCATTCGCAACGGCAAGAAGGTGGTCTTGAAATAAAGGAAGAATGTTCATAGAAAGTTTTAGGTTTATACATTTAGGTTTAGTTTAGGAAGGGGAGTTTGCGAAATGGTTCGTAAACTCTTCTTTGTTAAGCTAGAAAGATTGTATTTCATGGAAAACAAGGTAAACAATCAAAAACAAGGAAATAACTAATAACATAAAACGATGAAAAAGCATTTCTTATATACGGCATTGCTGATGGCAGGGCTGATGACCTTCCAACAAGCCAATGCACAACGTATGCAACAGAAGTTAGGTCGTGGCGTTGTCGCCGTACAACGCTCCAACAACGTGCTCATCTCTTGGCGAAAGTTGGCGCAAGAGGGCGATGACGTAAAGTATAACATCTATACTCGCAATCAAGGTGCGACGGATTACACCAAACTCACAGATGAGCCTATCGACAAGACCAACTATAGTACCACTACCTCAGCTTTGCCTTACAATACTGAAATAGCTGTTACTACGGTGATAGATGGCAAGGAGAGTGCGAAGAGTGTGCCTTGGTTGTTTAAGCAGAACGCCAATGCCAATGTCTTCATGGACATCAACTTCGAGACCAAGCTCCTTGATCCTAATGACTACAAGTGTAAGTATGTATGGCCTGCCGACATGGATGGCGATGGCGAGGTAGATACTTACATCGTGGATAGACTCTATTGCGGTCAAGGTTCGTCGGGCGATACCGATGAGAGCGAGGATGATGATGCCAACGATGCAACGACAGGCACTACCCAAGCCACCCAGCACAAGCTCCAGGCTTATCGCCAAGACGGTACCTGCCTTTGGACGATTGACATGGGCCCTAACGTGAATATCGACGCTGGTCAGAACGACATGGTGACCGTCTATGACATTGACTGCGACGGCAAGTGCGAGGTCTTGATCAAGAGTTCGGACGGCACTCGCTTTTGGGACCAGAAGAATGATACTTGGGGACTTTATGCCAACCACAGCACCGAAGCAGATGTGGATGGCGATGGCATCGTCGATTATGCCGCCAATAGCAATACCAAGCGCAATCCTCCTTTCTACATATCAGTGGTGGATGGACTGACGGGTGCGGAGAAGTACTGCGCCGAACTCAACTATGCCGAGGTGACGGATGGCAAGGACTCTTATACACGTGACAACCGTTCCATCTATATGAACCATAAGGGATATTACCAGATGGGCGGTCACTTCGCCGTGACTTATGATGATGGCATTCACCCAGCCCTCTTCATGGAGTGCCTCGACCGCCAGCTCGATGAATCGCCTGCTCCAGGTCACCATAACTATGTCTTCGCCTTCGGCTTCGACTGGGTGAACGGTAAGCCAACCAATTTCCACCATTACTATACTTGGAGTCGCAACGACAAGACACCTTGGCCTGCAGAGTTCCACCAACTGAGGGTAGCCGATGTGGATGGCGATGGTATCGACGAGATGTTGCAGGGTGGTTATGCCGTCAACTCCAAGGGAATGGTCTATTCGGCAGGCATCAACCATGGCGACCGTTATATCGTAACCGACATCGACCCTACACGTCCAGGCATGGAGACCTTTGCCATTCAGCAGAGCAACCTCATCGGACAGTATCTCTATGACTCAGCCACAGGCAAACACTTGAAGGAGTGGTATCTCTCATCCATCTATGACGTAGGTCGTGGAGCTGCCTTCGACATCGACCCAGACCATTTGGGCTTGGAACTCTGGAGCTATGCCGGCTCGAAGCCTTGGACGGCACAAGGTAAGGTGATAGAGAACGCCACCCGAGGCGACATCACCGATGGTATCTGGTGGGATGGCGACCTGGGTAGGGAACAAATCTCTCAGAACGGTGGTAGTGGTTATAACAGCAATCTCTATATCGCCAAGACCACGGTGAACGGTAGCAAGCACCTCAACGACCTCTTCCGCCAACAATATACTCGCAATGACGGCACCACAGGTACAGTACGTGGTGGTACGGGTACTCGTCCTGCTTTCTGCGGTGACATCAAGGGCGACTGGCGTGAGGAGATTATCCTGATGAAGCAGGATGCCAACTCCTCCACAGGTATCATCGGCTACAGCACGGATATTCCTACCGACCATTCGATGTATTCCCTCTTGGAAGACCCACATTATCGTCTCGACTGTACCACTCGTGGATATTACCAGACTCCTAATACGAGCTTCTATCTCGGCTATGACATGAAGGACGCACCGCTTCCTCCATTCATGGAGACCGATTTGAGATATAAGGATGGGGCTGCCATCGGCAGTGGAGCCAGTGGTTTCACATCTTTCGACCAAACCTCTTCTGCTAGTTATCAGGACGGAAAGAGTGTCATCTTCGACATCAGCGGCGATAACTCGCAGACCATCAACATCAAGGGTGAGGTCAAGCCTTCGGCGATGTATGTGATGGCTCCAAAGAACCATGACTATGTGTTTGGTGGCGAAGGCAAGTTGGGTGGCACGATGTCGCTCTATAAGTCCATGCAGGGCAAGGCTACTTTCAACAATGACTTTACTTTCACTGGCAATACCATCGTGAGCGAGGGCGAGTTGGATGTGAACGGCAAGATTGCTGGTCTCGTACAGCTCAAGGCGAATGGTACATTGGGAGGCAATGCCGTGCTCAATGGCGGCATCAGTTTCGAGGGCTCACACAACTATGCTGGTTGTCGTCTTGCTCCTGGCGCAGGCGTAGGTGCTATAGGTGAAGAACGTTTTGGTACGATTACCATCAATAAGGATGTTGTGTTGCCTGGTCAAGTATATGTTGAGTTGGATGTGGATTTGGAAAACAAGAAGCAAGACCGACTCGTGGTGAATGGTAACTTGACTCTTCAAGGCAAGAATACTTTTACCATTAAGGGGGCTGAGGCTGTGAGCAAGGGACAGCTCGTGTTGGCTGAATGCACAGGCACTTTGACCGCCAATGCTGCCGACATTGATGTCTTGGGCTTGGATGGCAAGAACTGGACGGTGAGCGTGGATGGCAAGAAACTCATGCTGGGTATCGACAAGAGCCGTGATGCCTCGCAGAATGTCATCTGGACTGGTAGCGAGAGCGATGCTTGGAACTTCAAGGAGAAGAACTTCAAACTCAATGGCGGTGCTACGACTTTTGTCACCGACGATGAGATTCTCTTCGACGATGCAGCCCAACAGCGTGACATCAATATCAGCCAGAATCTCGTGACCAAGGGTCTGGCCTTCGACTTCAACAATGGCAACTATACGCTCTCAGGCGAGGGTAGTCTTGGTGGCGATGGCTACCTTACCAAGAAAGGCAAGGGCGAGCTGAACATCGGATTGAACGAGAATAGCTTTACTGGCAAGGTGAACTTACAGGAGGGTAGCGTAACCGTCAAGAACATCGCCAACGGTGGCGTGGCTAGTTCCTTGGGGGCGGCTTCTGCCGAGGAAGGCAACTTGCTGTTGGGTAATGTGAAACTGACGGTGCTCGATGACAACTGTGCCACCGACCGTGTGATGACGCTTACAGGCGACTCTACAGAAATCAATGTGGCTGGGTCAATGTCTATCACTGCCGACATCAAGGGAGCCAACTCTGTACTCGTGAAGAGTGGTGCAGGACAACTCAACCTGACCTATCCTGCCGCCTTGGGTTATAAGGAGACCGTGGTGAAGGAAGGTACGCTGAGCCAAGGCAACTATCAGACCTTCTTCGGTGCGAAGAATGCCAAGATGACCTTGGCTGGCGGTCGAGTGAAACTGATAGAGAACCGTGTGTCTAAGTCAACGCCAAGTTATACCTATACGACAGAGGTAAAAGAAGGTAAGGAGAGTATCATCCAAGGTTCATTCCGCAGTAATATCCAGGGTGCGTTTACGGGTACAGGTACATTGGTGCTCAGTGGTGGTGGCGACCGTTGTGCCGTTCATTCGGACTTCTCTCAGTTTGCAGGAACGTTGAAGCTGCAAGGTGGCAATTCGCTTTGGCGTGAGACCGTGAAGGACATGCCTTTGACTGATGTGGTCATTGATGCCAAGATTACCTTGCAGAATATCAACAGCAAGTATGCTGGCAGTGCCAATGTCAAGAAAACCTTAGGCTCTTTAGCTTCTACTTATGCCGATGCCAAGTTGGGCGCAGGTATTTGGACAGTTGGTGCCAATGGGCATGATGCTGTGTTCAACGGTCAGTTGGCAAGTGCAAGTACCGTTACCAAGGTAGGTGCTGGTACATGGACCTTGAATGGTGCCAAGAATACTTCCAGCATTGCCGTGAACGAAGGTCGCTTGATTCTCTTCTCGGGTACATCGGGCAGTGTGAGCGTAGCTAAGGATGCAGTCCTTGCTTTCGGTGATGGAGAGACCAAGTGCAGTGCGCCTAAGGTAGGTGCCGACTTGGTGGTGAATGGTGGTCAAGTAGCCTTCCATGTCGATGTTTATCGCAACGACCAGTTCACTTCCGTGAAGAATGTAGTTCTTGACAATGCGATAATCTCCATTAACGCCATCAATGGAAAGACCTTGGCTGAGGGTGACGAGATTACGCTCTTCAAGGATTTCGAAAGCATATCGGGTACTTTCACCATCCTGAGCGATGGATATGTGTTTGACACCACTGACTTCTTGACATCCGGTAAGGTTCGTGTCAAGGCGGTATCTACAGACATCAAGGGCGTATCAATGGATGATGCTAGCATCGAAAAACAGTATGACTTGCAAGGTCGTGCGTATGATAAGGGTGCGAAACTGCATGGTGTGCGCATCATACAGGGGAGCAAGAATGGCAAGACCGTAGTGAAGAAAGTGGCAAAGCCTTAATAGGTTTTGCTAGAACCTCTATAAAATGTCCGTTCCAAGCTTTGGAATGTGCGTTCCGTGACACGGAATGCATGTTCCGTGCTTGCGAACGGCCGTTCCGTGACACGGAACGGAGCTTTCATCTAGTACTAAACATATTTTTTATCCCTTGGATAACCTTTTTCTTGCCTAATTGTATCGTTATGTCAGCAGAATTTATTATTTTTGCAAGCACATTCGAAAGATGATACGATTGCTCCTAATATCTAAGAATACTAAATATGAAACGAACGATTATAGCGATACTGACAATCCTATTGGGCTTTTTCTCTGCCCAGGCTCAGAGTTTCCAACAGATGGTGAGCAGAAACCTTTCTGCGAGGGATGGCTTGCTGAGCAACCAAGTGTATGACATCATACAAGACAAGCAAGGCTATATCTGGTTTGCCACCAACAATGGCTTGTCACGGTATGATGGCTATTCTTTCCTCAATTACAACATGCTCAATGCCCCTTTGCCCAAGTTGGTGCAAGGAACGTTGGGGCATATTCATTATGATGACTGCAATGACCTATTGTGGGCAAATACTTCGGCTTCTTACTTGTCGTGCTATAGTCCTTCGTTGGCACAGTTCTTGGATTATACCGCCAAGAGCGACTATATGCGTATTTATAGAAACGTGGTGTTCGACGGCAGTGATGTATGGCTCTATGATGCGGAGCAGGGCATTAGGCACATAACCTATAAGAACGGACAGTTCGGTTGTGCCGACTATACCGTCCAACAAGGTCATCGGTTTGTGGAAGGCATCAAGCATATCTATTTCGATGCCGTTCATGGGGCTTGGGTAACTACGAAGTCAGGGCTTTATTATATCTCTTCTTCCATCCCACCTCAACAGAAGGCGAAAGGCAATTTTGTGGTAGGGCAGCGCATCGGCGACAAGATGGCTTTCCTCACAGACAAAGGCATGTTTTATCTTTTTAATCCACAAGGCAAACTAGTGAAGCAGGCTAGTTTGGCGAAGCATCGGGAGTTGCAAGGCAAGATAACAGCCAGTGTGGGCTGGAACAAACAATGGGTTCTCTTCATGCACGATGCCACTTATAGCATAGAACTCAATAGCTTGAGTGTAAGCAAACCTATGGATTTACAGATGCAAGACGGCAGATTGCTGGAGTCACTGCGTGGCACCGACTTTGTGTCGGCGAAGAACGGAGATATGGTTATATTTTCTCCGCAAGGCATCTGTCGGCGCATCAATCTCGTAGAAGGGGTGAAGGACCAAGGTAATCGCCATCGCAAGTATAATGTCTTCGCTCTCAGCGATACTCGTTTCTTGATAGCCTCGTATGGCAAGGGTGCTTATATCTATGACATCAATAATGGGGTGTTGGGGCATATCACTGCTAGTGACGAGCATTCCTTGCTCAACTCTAACTTTTTGATAGGGGCTATGCTGGATCGCACAGGGTGCATCTGGCTCTGCCAAGATATGGGAGGCGTGGCTTGCCTCAGCAAGTCGTTCAATTCGTTCATGCAGTACCTCTATCCTGCTAGTCAGATGCAGATAGGTGGCAACGACAATGCCGTGCTGCGCATCTTCTACGACAAGGACGGCAAATTGCAGTTGATTGGCAAGAACAAGGCACGCTATGCTTTTTCTGCCAGTATGATGTCGATAGGAAATCGTAGCGATATACCTTATAGTATATATACCACTTTCAAGGACAGTCGAGGGCATTATTGGGAGGGCACTCGTGGCGGTGGTCTCTATGTGGATGGCAAGCTCTGTTTGGAGGAAGGAAAGGGCAACGACATGACTATCAACGATGTTTATTCCATTGTTGAGGACAAGATGGGCAGAATGTGGTTGGCAACGATACGCTCTTCCAGCGAGGGCGGATTGCTATTGACTCGTTATCAAGACGGAAAGCCACTCCGCACCAAGCGATTCCAGGGTTACAAACAGCAGGGAATTGGCAGCATACACTACTTGAGCATGAATGCCAAGGGGCAGCTCTGGATGGCTACCAATGGTGGATTGTGCATGGTGGATACTCGTGAGAAGAATATCACGGAAAAGAGTTTCCATCGCTTTGGCTTGGACAATGGCAAGTTTCCATACAATGAACTCTTGACTGTTTTTAGTGCATCCAATGGCGATATATGGGTAGGTGGTGTCGGCACAGGCTTGCTACGTTGTAAGTATGATGTCAAGGCTGATAAGTTGACTTATTCTCAATATACCACCGACAATGGTTTGGGCAGCAATAATGTGTTTAGCATCTTGGAAGACCCTGCCGGCAACATCTGGGTGGGTACGGAAAGTGGATTGGCACGAGTGGATGTGAGGACGGGGCGCATTGATAACAATGTGGTGAACGATGACGTGCAAAGCAACTCCTATCAGGAGAACAGTGCCTTGAAGTTGTCCGATGGCACTTTGCTCTTCGGTACCAACAATGGTTTGGTGGTGGTGAATCCTTACAAGGCTTCTATCGCTCGGGTCGCCACAGCCACCATGCCAACCATCACCGACATTTGGGTCGAGGGACAGTCCATCTACAAGATGAACGAGTTGGAGGGGGCACCTGGCAGCTTGGAGCGTATCAAGTTCAGAAACGACCAAAACTCCTTGACCTTCACATTCTCTAACTTCGACTACGCCAATGTGGGTAGTTCGGTCTATCAATACTACTTGGAGGGAGTGGAGAAGGGATGGAGCTATCCTACCAACAAGAACAGCGTGAGTTACAACGCACTTCAGCCTGGCGACTATGTGTTTC
This sequence comes from Waltera intestinalis, assembly GCA_963628185.1. GTDB lineage: Bacteria > Bacteroidota > Bacteroidia > Bacteroidales > Bacteroidaceae > Prevotella. The sequence goes on from CAVGEN010000071.1 coordinate 25,662, forward strand.
ATGTCCGTTCGATGGGGCATGGCAACCAGTGGTCGAAGGAGCGAACACTCAGAATCCATATCTGTGAACCATGGTACAATATGTGGTATTCGTGGGTGGTCTATCTGCTTATTCTGTCGATAGTGGCTTACTATGTGTTCATGAATCGTAAGGAGAAATTCCAGCTCAACCAGCGGATGAAGATGGAGAAGCAGGTCAACGACTTCCGCATCAACTTCTTCACACATGTTACCCATGAGTTCCGCACGCCTTTGGCTATCATCCAGAGTGCGGTGAATAAAATCGTGGATGAGAAGACGGGGGCTATTTCTCGTGCCTCAGTCCAGACGGCTATGCGAGGTACCAAGCGTTTGTCTCGCTTGGTCACCCAGTTGATGGAGTTCCGTAAGATTAGCTCCGATGGTGTTCGCTTGCAAGTGTTGGCTGGAGTGGAAATCATAGGCTTTGTGCGTGACATCTACCAAGACCTATGGTATGCTGCCAACCAGAAGGACATCGCCTTCAACTTCACTGCCTTTGAGAAGAAGTATGAGATGACCTGCGATCGCCATATCGTCGAGACGGTGGTCTATAACCTCTTGTCGAATGCCGTGAAATATACGCCTAACAGAGGCGAGGTGAAGGTAAGGATTGAGGGTGACGAGGACAAGGATGAACTTCGCATTATCGTATCTGACAGTGGCTCTGGCATCTCGGAAGAACAACAGAAGAATCTCTTCCAGCCATTCATGCACGGTTATGTATCGCAAGGTGGCATGGGCATCGGACTCTATGTGGCGAAGATGATGGCGGAGAAGCATCATGGCAGTTTGGTCTATGAGCGTTCAGAAGAGTTGGGCGGTGCCGCCTTCAAGTTTACGATACCGTTGAGTGAGGACGGCTATGCCCCTGAGGAGTATCTCGACACTATGGCGGTGGCAGATAACTCCATTACGGAGAAAGAAGAACAACAGTTGGAAGACATTAGAGAGATGCTGCCAAAGGCTCTGAATGATGTGACTGTGGCGGTGATAGAGGATGATCCTGACATGCAAGAACAGATACGTACGGAGCTGGCGCAGTACTTCAAGGTGGTGGCTTATAGCAATGGCAAGCAAGGCTTGGAGGGTGTACTGGCTGATAGACCTGCCCTCTTGGTGTGCGACGTGATGTTGCCTGACATGAACGGCTATGACATCGTGAAGCAAATCAAGGAGCAACCTGATGGACTCGCATTACCTGTCATCATGCTGACGGCTCTCAATGATGAGAAGCATCAAATCAAGGGATATAAGGCTGGTGCCGATGACTATATGGTGAAGCCATGCAACTTCCGTTTGTTGGTGGCTCGTATCGTACAGTTGATTACCTGGGCGCAGAAACTAGGTGATTTGAAGAAACCTGTGGGCGAGACATCTGCCAAGACCACGGAGGTAGCCAAGCCAGCCGTGATGGGCAAGGTGGTCGATAAGAACTTGTTTGATAAGTTTGAGAGCTTCGTGGCGCAACATCTTGCTGACCCAGATTTCACCATCGACACCTTGGCAGGCATGATGCACATGGGGCGTACCAAACTGTATGGTAAAATCAAGGAACTGACAGGTGAGACACCTAACAAGTATATCATGAAGCGACGCATGAAGTTGGCTGGGGAATTGTTGCTGACAGGCGAATATTCGGTGTCGGATGTTTGCTATAAGGTAGGATTGGAGGATGTCTCTTACTTCAATAAGTGTTTCAAGTCGTTCTTTGGCGTATCGCCAAGCAAGTATGGTAAATAGAGCGACGGAAGAGGGAATTTTCCGTCAAGAAAATAACTATAAAGGACAAAAGTTTGTTTTTGCGGACAAAAAGCCTATGCTAAAAGGGGCGAATTATTGTACTTTTGCGGTATAAACTAACAATCGTGTTAAGATGAAACGCAAAATACTAATAGCTCTGTTTCTATGCGTGGCTTTTTGTCCGCATTCTTTTTCGCAGTCTTGGGTGCTGAGGGGCGACTATCCTGACCCGACGATTGTGCGGGATGGAAAATGGTACTATATGACCCATTCTGCATTCGACTATGTGCCAGGGTTGACGGTCATGAGGTCGAAAGACTTGAAGACGTGGCAACCCATAGGCTCTGCTTTGCAGAAATACATCGGCTCCATCTGGGCTCCCGACATCTGTAAATATAAAGGTAGATATTACATCTACTTCACGGTGGCGGTAAAAGGCCAGAAGTTTAAGAACTTTGTGGTGTATGCCGACCATATTGAGGGGCCATGGAGCGAGCCTATCGACCTACATGTGGATGGCAAGATCGACCCTTGTCATGTAGTGGATGAACTGACTGGGGAACGGTGGCTCTTCGTGAGTGGGGGCAATCGCATCAAGTTGGCTGCCGATGGACTGAGCGTCATCGGAAAGTTGGAACATGTATATAATGGTTGGAAGATTCCTCGTGACTGGGACATCGAGAGCACTTCGCTCGAAGGTCCGAAACTGAAGCGAGTGGGAGATTATTACTATTGGCTCAGTGCGCAAGGTGGAACGAGCGGACCTGCTACCAGTCACATGGTAGTGGTGGCAAGGAGCAAGAGTTTGCAGGCAGACTCTTCTTCTCAAGTTTGGGAAAACATGCCTGACAACCCTCTCATTCATACGTGGAAACCTACCGAGCAATGGCAGTCGAAAGGACATGGCTCGTTGGTGGATGACGGTAAAGGAAACTGGTTTGTTGTATTTCATGCCTATGAGAAATATTACCAGAGTCTTGGCAGAAATACGATGATAGAACCTGTGAAGCAAACGGCTGATGGCTGGTGGGTAGCCCTGCTCGATACCAGGCTCGAAGACAAAACAAAGGACATCTGCTTAGAGCGTGACCTCGGTGCTTTTCGTGTCGGTTACGATTGGAAGGCTTATATGGACTATGAACCGCAACGTTATCAGGTCAACAATCGTTCATTGACGATGCAGGGCAAGGGCGAAGACCCCGCCTCATCCAGTCCGCTGATGTTTGTGGCAGGTAGTCATGGATATGAGTTGTCCGTCAAGGTGGAAAGAAAGGGGGCGGCAGTGGCTGGCATCACCTTATATTATAATAAAGCAAACTATGCTGGGATCGGTTTTGACGATAAGCTCCGCTATCGTTTCCGAAGGGCTCAGAAAAGTAGAAGCGGCAGTTGTCGTGGAAATCAACCCTTGTGGTTGAAAGTGCGTATGCTAGACCATGTGCTGACCGCCTATACCAGTTACGATGGCAAGAAATGGAACAAGGAAACGAGCAGCATCGAACTTTCTGGCTACAATCACAACACCCTTGGCGATTATCAGAGCGTCTTGCCAGGACTCTTCGTATATGGAAAAGGCTCGGCCACATTCTCTGATTTGCATTATGAGGTCATCAAATGATAATAACTAACAAAGAATAACAAATAACAATATGAGTACAATCAATAAACCAATGTTCGCCCTGATGGCGATGGCAGCTCTTGCTTGCCAACCTGTACAGGCAAGAGAGACATTCAACTTCAATATGGGTTGGACTATAGACAACCAAAAACATGTAACCCTTCCTCACGCTTGGAACGAGGATGAGGCTTTCAAGGTGAGATGCAACGAACTATCCGAGGGAGTGCGTTGGTATCGCAAGCATTTTACCACCCCAAAACTAAAGAATGGTGAGCGAGTGCTCATCGAGTTTGAGGGAGCCAAGCAGGCTGCCGAGGTGTTTGTCAATGGCAAGGCTGTGGGGTTAAATGAGAATGGTGTCATGGCATTCGGATTCGACATCACTCCTTATCTGAAGAAAAAGGACAACCTCATCGAGGTGAAGACGGATAATAGCATCCAGTATCGTGAGAAATCGACCAACAGTCGATTCCAATGGAACTATACCGAGTTTAATGCCAACTATGGTGGCATCACCAAGAATGTGAAGCTTCATATTATGCCTGCTGTCCATCAGACCCTTCCGCTTTGGAGTAACCTGAAGACCACTGGCGTGTATGTCTATGCTTCCGATTTCGACATACCTAACCATACTGCCGTGGCGCATGTGGAGAGTCAGGTGAAGAACGACTCCAGAAAGGCTGTGAAGCGTGCCTTGCATATTGTGATAGAAGATAAATATGGCAATGCCGTGGCAGACTTCAAGAGCGACACCCAGATCATCCAACCAGGGCAAATGGCAACCTTGAAGGCGAGTCATCCGATGCAAAACCTACACTTCTGGAGTTGGGGATATGGTTATCTTTATAGTGTGAAAACCTATCTTGTGGATGAGAAGACTGCGATTGGCGACCCTGTGACCACGGTGACAGGTTTCCGTAAGACGGAGTTCAAGGATGGCCTGATATATCTCAACGACCGAGTGATACAGGTGCATGGCTATGCGCAGCGTTCTACCAATGGGTGGCCTTTGTTGGGTAATGCCGTGCCTGCTTGGTTGAGCGACTATGGTAATAAGGTATTTGTGGAGAGTGGTGGCAATGTGGTGCGCTGGATGCACATTACTCCTGGCAAGCAGGATGTGGAGAGTTGCGACCGTGTGGGTTTGATACAAGCCATGCCTGCTGGTGACGCCGAGAAAGATGCCGTGGGCAGACAGTGGCAGCAACGAGTGGAGGTAATGCGTGATGCCATCATCTATAATCGCAACAATCCAAGTATTCTCTTCTACGAGTGTGGCAACAATAATATCAGCGACGAGCACATGGCTGAGATGAAGGCGGTGCGTGATGAGTATGACCCTTTGGGTGGTCGTGCTATCGGAAGCCGTAACATGCTCAATACCAAGGTGGCTGAGTATGGCGGCGAAATGCTTTATGTCAACAAGAGCCGTAACATTCCGATGTGGATGATGGAATATTGTCGTGACGAGGGCGTTCGCAAATATTGGAACTCATGGAGCTATCCTTATCACAAGGAGGGTGATGGACCGCTCTATCGCAATGCGCCTGCGCCAGCCTACAATCATAATATGGATGAGTTGTCGGCAGAATTTGTGCGTCGTTGGTATGAGTTCTATCAGGAACGTCCTGGACAGGGAACCAAGGTCTGCTCGGGTGGCGTGAAGATTGTTTTCTCAGAGTCGCAGACTCATGCACGTGGTTCTGTCAACTATCGTACCAGTGGTGTAGTGGATGCCATGCGTATTCCGAAGGATGCTTTCTATGTGCATCAAGTGATGTGGGACGGTTGGGTGGATGACCTCAAGCCTCGTACCCATATTGTGGGACACTGGAATTACAAGGATGGGCAAATATTGCCTCAACTCTATGTGGCTTCCAATGGAGATAGTGTCCGCTTGTCTATCAATGGCAAGGAAATCAACAAGGATGTGAAATATCTGCATAGCGACCGATACCTCTGGACTTTCCATGACGTGAAGTATGCCGCTGGCACTATCTTGGCGGAGAGCTTTACCCGGCAAGCTAATGGTAGCTATCGCAAGACTTCTGAGCATAGCATCGTCACCACAGGCGAACCAGACCATCTGAAGATTACCCAAATAGAGAATCCTACTGGTTGGAAGGCTGACGGTGCCGATGTGGCGATGATACAGGTTGAGGCTGTGGATAAACAAGGTAGAAGATGCCCATTGGCAGACAATGCCATTCGCTATACCGTTTCTGGTGAGGCAGAGTGGCGTGGTGGTGTCGCTTCTGGAAGAAAGGATAACTATGCGGGTGACAAGGCCTTGCCTTTGGAGGCTGGCGTTAATCGTGTGTTCCTTCGTTCTACCCAGAAAGCTGGTGCTGTGAAATTGAGTCTGGAGACAGAAGGTTTGCCAAAGGCAGAGATTACATTGCAGACCGTGAGTGTGGATGGCACTGAGGGTAATGTGCTTACCGACAAGAAGGGTGAAGGACTCTCTACTTATTTCCCGGCAGATGGCTTGGAGTGTGACTTGACGAGAGGCGAAACTCCGATGACACCTTCTTTCGTGCCGACTTATCGCAATGTAGAGGTGGTTTCTGCCACTGCTGGCTCCAATGCTGATAAGGCGAAGGACAGCTACGATGAGTGTGAGGGCACTACTTGGGTAAGTAGCAGCAAACTGAATGATGCTTGGATTACCTATACCTTGGCAGAGGACACTCCGTTGAGCCAAATCTGCTTGAAGATGGGCGCTTTCCGAAGCAAGGCTTATCCTATCGAGATATATGCAGGTGATGAGTTGGTATGGAGAGGCTATACGCCTAAGTCGTTGGGCTATGTGCGCTTGCCTTTGCAGAAGACTGGCGTGAAGGCCAAGACTTATACCATCAAACTCGTGGGAAGCACCGATGATGGGGATGCTTTTGGTGGCGTGAAGGAGATGGACAAGCGTAATGATGAGAAGAAGGTTGCTGGTGGAACGACCCTTCGTATCATCGAGGCAGAGTTCTTGGTTCCTGCTAAGTAACTTTGGTAAATAAGTTAAAAAACTAATAATATAAGAAACGACAATGAGAAAAGATATGCAAGTAACAAAAGGTGGATGCGCCAAAACGATACTGATGTCTCTGTTTATGGCAGCTCCTCTTTGGGCAAATGGTCAGACAGCCCATGTGGTGCAACGCAAGGCAAATTATTATCCTGATGGACAGGCTTTTGTTTGTGTAAATGGTAACAATCGCTACACTCGTGCCCTGTATGGAAGTATCGACGAATGGCGATTGGAAACCAGCGACCGCCCGATATTTGCCATCTTCAAGAAGAATAGTAACCGCAATATACGCTTTCGGGTGAAATACGAAGGACAGACCCTCCAACTAGATTCCGCAGAGTATTGCGAGGCTAGATATGAGGCTGGACGCAGAGATTATCTCTTGAAAGACAAGAGATGGGGAAAGGGGGTGTTGCGACTATCCGTTTTGGCTTATCCGAAAACTCCAGGAGCTATCTGGAAGTTTACCGCCGAAGGTTTCAAAACCCAGGCGATGCCGAAAATCGAAGGCTTGATTTGTGAGACAAAGGTTGATAAGTTCTTCCGTTTTGGAGATATAGGCAAGTTTGACGGTCCTAGTGCCTTTGATGCGCCAGCCCAACCGAAACAACTATCTACGGTTAGCTCAACCTTCTTGGATGGCAACACCTTGTATTTCTCAGTAGATAGTGTCGCCTTGTCAACAGGGAAGGCGAAAACTCTCTCGCAGCGATATGAGGTTGCCGAGAAATGGCGTTCAGACTTGTCTTCTACGGTTTCATTCACGACACCAGACCCTTATCTCAACAATTTGGGAGGTGCTTTGGTGATGGCTACTGATGGTGCTTGGGATGGACAGATTTGGCTACATGGAGCTATTGGATGGCGTATGGCATTGACGGGTTGGCGAGGTGCGTATGCTGGTGATTTCTTAGGTATGTTCGACCGACAGCGTATTCATTTTGATGCCTACGCCAAGAGTCAAGTTACTGATGTGCCTGTTACTTTGCCTCATCTGATGGATGCCGGCCATGGACTTTCTCGTGGTGCCTACAAGTGGGGTACCCCTATGTACAGCACGGGATATATTTGTCGAAATCCGAAGAATAATAAGCAGTTCCATCATTATGATATGAATCTCATCTACATAGACGAGTTGTTGTGGCATTTCCAGTTTGATGCTGACACGGCTTACATGCGCAAGATGTGGCCTGTCATCAAGCGTCATCTGGCTTGGGAAAAGAATACCTGGGACCCAGACAATGATGGACTTTATGATGCTTATTGTTGTATCTGGGCTAGTGATGCCTTGCAATACAACAGTGGTGCCGTCACCCATTCTTCAGCCTATAACTATCGTAGCAATATGCTTGCAGCTCGCATTGCTCGTATCTTGGGTGAGAATCCGAAACCCTACGAGGAAGAGGCCAACAAGATATTGAATGCCATGAATGCTTGCTTGTGGTTGGACAAGGAAGGACATTGGGCTGAATACCAAGATTTCATGGGATTGAAACGGTTGCATAAGGATGCTGCTGTATGGAGCATCTATACTCCTATAGACTGTGGGGCAGGTACTGCTGAGCAGAATTATCGTGCCACAAGATATATTGATAGCAAGATACCTCATCTTCCATTCTCTTTCAATGGCAAGACTTATCGTACTATCAGCACGACCAATTGGTCGCCATACGAATGGAGTCTGAACAATGTCGCCATGTCGGAGGTGATGCACACCATCTTGGCTTACTATCAGGTGGGTAGAGTGGAAGAGGCTTATCGCTTGCTCAAGGCGAATGTGCTTGATTTCATGTATCTGGGCACCAGTCCTGCTAACTTTGGACAGTTGTCTTCGCTCGATAAGGTGATGGGTGAGAGCTATCGTGACTTTACAGACGTGATGGGTACGACTTCTCGTGCCATGGTAGAGGGACTGTATGGCATTACGCCAGAGGCATTGGAGGGACGATGTGTCATTCGACCAGGATTCCCAGCTGCATGGGATAGTGCTTCTGTGCATACTCCTTACATGGACTATGTGTATCATAAGAAGGATGGTAAGGTGATTCTTGATGTTACTCAAAACTTCAAGCGACCATTGAAAATCGTTGTGCGCCAGAACATCGGACAAGGTAAGTGGAAAGATACCGAGTTTACTGCCGAAAAGGTGCAGCATATCGAGTTGCCTGTCATTTCTTATCAGGAAGAAGCACCTGCGGAATCTGTCCAGATGGAGGCATCCAAAGGTACTGGATTTGATGAACTCATGGAGAAGAATTGTCGAATGGTCAACATGGATGCGAACTTCAATTCCAATGTTACCGACATCTTCCGAAACAAGTACAAGACTCCTCGCTCTCCTTATACCACGCTGTGTGTGCCAACCCAAGGTGTCGGTGACTGGTGCTCTACCAAGAGAACAGCCAACATCGACGATGCCAAGTTGAGGTCTTTGGTCAAGAACGGAGTGTTTGAGGCGAAGCTGAAAAAGAGCGAGGCGAGCGCAGTCTTTGCTTCTCTTCCGTTCCGTACGCCAGCTGAGGGCAAGAATATCGCTTATACTTCTTTGTGGGATAATTATCCGGATAGTATTACGGTGGCTCTCAAAGGCAAGGCTTCTCATGCTTACTTGATGTTGGCAGGAAGTACCAATCCTATGCAATCTGGCATGGACAATGGGGTGGTCATCGTAAAATATACGGATGGTTCGACCGACAGTTTGATGCTACACTCGCCAAGCAACTGGGTTCCTATAGAGCAAGACTATATGGAAGATGTCGTAGCATTCCCTATCCCAGAACTTCGTCCTTATCGTGTGGGCTTGAAGTCGGGTGTTGTCAGCCGTCATCTCTTTAAGGATTCTCATGCTCCATTGTATGATAAGGCAAGCGATATTCCTGCCTACAAGCAACCACAGGCTCATATTGATGGTGGAGCGGCAACCTTGCTCGACATGCCGCTCAATCCAAAGAAGAAGCTACGCTCACTGACCTTGCGTACTTTGAGCAATGAGGTTGTGATAGGCTTGATGGGTGTAACTTTACAGAAGTAAGTTGACTGAAGAGTGAAGAATTCAATAGCTTTTATCTTTATGAAGAAATATGTATTGATGTTTGCTGGATTGCTCGCCACGTTGCCTATGAGTGCTTACGTGGCTGCATCCAAGGCAAAGATTTTGATAGATAAGAAAGATGCTTCGGTCGTGAATGTGGCGGCTGAGGCTCTTTCGAATGATATTCGAATGGTGTTAGGACAGGGTTCTAATGCCGTTAGTGGTGGACAAGAAAAGGTTCTGCCGAAGGTCTTGAGCAAGCCCGATGGCACTCGCCAGATGATTATCGCTGGAACACTAGGACAGTCAACCTATATCGACCGATTGGCAAAGAAAGGGGAGATAGATGCTAAGGCTATCCGTGGAAAATGGGAGGCTTACGGCTTGCAGACCGTCAAGAAACCGATGCGAGGTGTTGATGAGGCGTTGGTCGTCTATGGTTCTGACCCTCGTGGCACGGCATACGGAATCTTCGAAATTTCTCGTAAGTTGGGCGTGTCACCTTGGGTATGGTGGGCGGATGTGACTCCTGCTCTGCGTGAGGAAGTGGTGCTCGACATCGACAAGATGGTGGAGGATGGTCCTGATGTGCAGTATCGTGGTATCTTCATCAATGACGAGGACAATGGTTTTCGTCCTTGGGCGGCGAAGATGCAAGACCCAGATGTGAAAAACTGTGGACCGAATGCTTATGCCAAGGTCTTTGAACTCTTACTCCGACTAAGAGCCAACACGCTTTGGCCAGCCATGCACCCAGGTAGCAAGTCTTTTTGGCTATTCAAGGGCAATCCTGAGATGGCTCGCAAATACGACATCGTGATAGGTTCTAGCCACTGTGAGCCGCTCCTTACCAATTCTGCTGCGGAATGGAAGAAGAACATGGGGGCATACAACTTTGCCACCAACAAGGAAGGAGTGATGCGTTATCTCGGAAAACGAGTGAGTGAGTCGAAGGGGATGGATAACATCTACACGATGGGTATGCGTGGCATCCATGACCTTCCTATCCAAGGATATAAAACGACCGAAGATAAGGTGAAGGGACTAACCGATATTATCTCTTCTGAACGAAAAATGTTGATGGATAGTATCAATTCTGACATCACCAAGATTCCGCAGATGTTCTGTCCTTACAAGGAAGTGCTGGAGGCTTATAATGCAGGGCTGAAAGTGCCCGATGACATCATGATGTGCTGGGTGAACGATAACCATGGCTATATCCGCCAGTTGCCTAATCGTCAAGAACAGGCTCGGAGTGGTGGCAATGGTATCTATTACCATCTCTCTTACTGGGGAGCACCAAAGCAATGGACTTGGCTCTCTACCATATCACCTTCCTTGGTCGCGTTTGAGATGCAAAAGGCATACGCCATGAATGTGAGGAGGATGTGGATCGTGAACGTGGGCGACATCAAACCTGCTGAGGCTGAGACCGAGTTCTTCCTCGATATGGCATGGAATGCCAAAAAGTGGAATGCCGAGAATGCTTGGAAGTTCGCTTACCGATGGGCGGAAGAGACTTTCGGAAATGGTTGTCAAGGGCGGGATTCTTCTACTACTTCTGAGTGTTCTATATCTGCTATAGCTAAGGTAATTGGTGACATTAAAGCGGAATATTATCGCTTGGCGGCGAGCGGCAAGCCCGAGCATATAAATCTCATCGTTTATTCACAAAATGAAATCAATCAGCGATTGAGCGATTATGCAGATTTGGTTAAGAAGGTGGATGAGGTGAAGAAACTGGTTCCTGCTCGTTTGCAGGATGCTTTCTTCGAATTGGTGGAATATCCTGTGAAGGGAGCTGCAGCCATGAACGAGAAAATTTTGAAAGAGCGTATGGCAAAGGTTGCCATGCTGTCCGCCCAACATGCTATCGCTATAGATAGTGCAGGTCTATATGGGAAAGAGGCACGACAAGCTCATCTAGAAATTCAAGGCTTGACCAAGAGGTATAACAAGGTGATTGCTCATGGTAAATGGGATGGCATGATGGGTATCGGTGCCAGATGGCGCCCTGAGTTTAAGGCTCCTTTTGATGATTCCACCAAGGTCAAGCAAGAGGCTACTGTCTATACCATTCCTCGTAGAGAGGCGAAAGTGTATAGGGCTTCACAATATCTAAGAAAGTCGGATAACGTAAAACTCTTGAAAGGACTTGGGGCAACTGGTGAGGCTTTGGCGGTGTATTCTTTACAAGAGAAAGATTCACTAAAAGGCAATCCTTTCGCATCTCCTATATATAATAAGGTGGAAGAAGCTCCATACGTGGAATATGTGCTCGATGCTAAGTATGGGGAGAACCAAATTACGGTGATGTTCGTTCCGTCTTTCCCGCTCAACAAGGATTACAAACTTCGTTATGCCATTTCTATTGATGGAGCAAAGCCTATTACCAAGAGTATCGCATCTACAGTAGGTGACGAAACTTGGAGCAAGAATGTGCTCATGGGTTATACGCAAAGTTCTACCACCAAATGGCAGGCGCAAAATGATGCTGAGGTAAAAGTTCGCATTTACTTGCTCGACCCAGGTGTGGCTATCGAGGGCATCAAGATACAGTATGATGACAAGGCGAAGAACTTCAAAGACCAGTCGCCTATTCGCATTGCTCGTTTCTATGGCAATCGCTTGGGTGCGGTGAGCTATACCTTTGATGATGGTTTGCTCGAACAATACACTGAACTATTTCCTATGATGAAACGTTTGGGATTAAAAGGTAGCTTCTGTGTGAATGGCAGAACCATCAACAACGCCAAGCCTACCGATGAAAAGCCTCGTATGACTTGGGCGATGATGAAGGAAATGTCGAAGAACGGACAGGAAATCTCATCTCATGGTTGGGCGCATACTTCCATCAAGCGCATTAGTGGTGAGGCTCTCAGATATGAGGTGCAACACAATGATACTTGCATCTATGAGCATATAGGCAAGTTCCCTCGCACCTATTTCTATCCAGGCAATGCCAAGAATGAGGAAGGGGTTGCCTTCGCATCGAAAGATAGAGTAGGCACTAGAACCTTTCAAATCAGTATTGGTTCCAAGCGAAATGCCGAGTGGTTGCATCGTTGGGTGAGAGAACTGATAAGGGACAGAAAGTGGGGAGTAGGCATGACGCATGGCATCAGCCGTGGCTACGACCATTTCCCTAAACCACAGGTTTTCTTCGACCATCTGGCGGATGCTGCTAAGTTGCAGGATAGCCTTTGGATAGCTACATTCCACGATGCTTCTGCCTACATCGCCGAGCGAGACGCTGTTTCGTTGGATATTCGGCATAACGGAAAAGTTACGGAAGTAACTCCCTCTTTGGCACTTGATTCAAAAATCTTTGTCATGCCGCTTTCGCTGATTGTGCCAAAGAATGTGAAGAAGGTGGTGCAAGATGGCAAGCGTCTCAAGTTGAAGCAGCAAAATGGCGAAAAGTATGTCGATATCAATCCTTTTGGGGGGAAGATATTCTTGACGGAATAGTTTGGGCTGATTAGAAATTGAATAATGAAAATAGGTAAACAATGAGAAATATACTATTGCTATTCTTATTGATGGTTGGGATGATGTCTCATGCCTCGACAGTAGATTATAATGTGAGGGACTTTGGAGCTAAAGGCGACGGAAAAACGCTTGACCACCATGCCATCAATGCCGCCATCGACTCTTGTGTGGCTCATGGTGGTGGAAGGGTTGTGCTTCCTGCGGGTACTTATCTCTGTGGTAGTATCCGCATGAAGAGCCATGTGGAACTTCATATCTCCGCTGGTGCCAAAATTCTGGCAGCTCCTGCAAGTATGAAAGCTTATGATGTGGCTGAGGAATGGGTAGGTCCTGCTTACCAGGATGGTGGACACACTTATTTTAAAAATAGCTTGATTTATGCCATTGGGCAGAATCATGTTTCCATTACAGGACGTGGTATGATAGATGGCCAGGGACTCACCAAGAAGGATACTGAGAAAGCTGGTGTTGTGCAAGGTGGCAATATCGGTACAGGTGACAAGGCGATAGCCTTCAAGCTCTGCCGCAATATCTTGATTCGTGATGTTACCATCTATCGAGGCGGTCACTTCGGAATTATCCTTACAGGATGTGAGTTGGGTACGGTGGATAACGTAACCATCGACACCAACCGTGATGGATTTGACATCGACTGCTGCAAGTACTTGACTGTTTCTAACTGTAAGATAAACACTCCTCGTGACGATGCCTTGGTATTGAAAAGCTCATACGCACTGAAGAAACCTGTCATCACGGAGCACATTGCCATTACCAACTGTGTTATCACGGGTTATAAGGTCGGTTCGTTACTCGATGGAAGCTATATCCCTGAGCCTGTAAGTTGGGTGTGCGGAAGGTTCAAACTTGGCACAGAGTCGAATGGTGGTTATAAGAACATCTCTCTTAGCAACTGTACCTTCATGTATAGCAGTGGCTTGGCTTTCGAGGAGGTCGATCAGGGCATCATGGAGAACATCACTGTGAGCAATATTACGATGAACCATGTGCATCATTATCCTATCTATATCACCACAGGTTGCAGAAACCGTGGTCCAAAGGAGCGTACTACGGTATCTACGGGGCGTGACATCATGATTAGCAATATGATAGCAAACGATGTGGACTCCTTGGCGGGTATCATCGTGACTGGTATGCCTGGCGAGCCATTGCGCAACATCTCTCTGAGCAATATCCAGTTACAGTTCCGGGGTGGTGGTAAGGCTGAGTTAGCTAAGAAGGACTATCGCGAGCAAGGCAAGAACTATCCTGAGGCGAAGTTTGCCAAGGAGACTCCTGCATATGGTCTGTTTGCAAGACATGTGAATGGATTGGAAGTTCACAATGTTACCTTCCGCACCATGAAGCCAGAATACAGACCAGCCATGATGCTCATAGATGTGAAGAACGAAAGCATCAATGATGTACAGGCTGACTTGCAAAAGGGAGTAAAGAAGTTGGTAGTGAAGAAATAAATAGACAAGAGGATTAGATTTTGATACAAATTAAAAGACTCGGAAATAGTATGTAACAACTATTTCCGAGTCTTTTAATTTCTTGGTTAATATCTCAAACGATTCTTCCTTTTTTGTTTCTCAATGAGCTGGAACATCTTGTTGCCCAACTCTTGCGCTCCTGCTGCATCGAAGTGGAGCACGTCGCTGTGCAGGCTGGCATTAGGCACATCCACCACATAGATGTTTTTGTCTTCCTTGGCAAGTTGGTGCTACTCAGCTTCTTTCCAATCCAATAGTCCCTTGCCCTCATCGTCTAGTTCTATGCCAAGTCCGATTACCTCTCGCTTGTCTGCCTTGAAAGGTTCCAAGTATTGGTTGGCAAGGATTTGCTTGACGGCAGCAGCCTTTCCACCATTGTTCTTTAGCTTTAGTTCTATCACGTAGATGTATCGGGAAGTAGAGGCGAGGATGTCGATTCTACCAGTGGCAAGCATGTGCTCCACATCCACTCTCATGCCGATGGCATTGAGGATGGTGCTGATGATGAGGCGATAACGCTCCTTCATATCCATCGAGGCAAGTTTCTTGTTGCTGTATGGTACATCGGCAATCAAAGCCTTCAGCGATTTCATGGCATCCTCTAGTTGACCAGTGCCTAATTGCATATATAGGTTGGCTTGCAAGGACTGGATGTCGCTTTCCTCTCTCATGGTCAAGGTTGGGAGCACCATCTCGTAGAGAGCTTGTTTCACTTCCTCGTTAGGGAAGCCCAACACGTAGCCGAACTCGTCGCTGTCCTTGATGGTGAGATAACCTGATTGGTAAAGGAACAAAGAGGCACCGCCACCTGTAACATCAGATAGTTCCAAGGTGTTGCGCAAGATACGGCAATTCTCGAAGTCACCTAAGCGCAATTCGGCATTGGTTACAAACTTCGGAATAAGCGAGGTGGCACCTGATGAAGCCCAGAAATTGCTTATCTTTGACTTTTGTAAAGCATTGACAAGACTGTATGGATTATATATGTCCACCATATTGTCTTCTGCGAAGTGGTAACCATCGTAATATGTTTTTAATCTGTCGTGAGTCTCTTGGGCAGACCATTTGTTGCGTACCGCCATTTTCTCTAACTCAGGTTTGAAATTCTCGCCAATTTCCTCCTCGGTGATACCGCAGAGGGAGGCATATTCTGGCAAAAAACTGATGTTCGTCAGATTGTTGAGAACCGAGAACAAAGATATTTGGGTAAACTTGGTGATGCCTGTGATGAAGACAAACTTCTCATACTCATCGGCATTCTTGAGTACTGCAAACACCGTGCGATACACTTCTGTGCAAGCTGTATGCTCTGGGGTCTTCCAGGAGTGTTGTAATGGGGCATCATACTCGTCGATAAGCACGGCTACTTGTAATCCCGTCTGCTGGTAGGCCTTGACGATGATGTTCTTAAATCGGTTTGATAGAGCGGTCAAGGATCTTGGTGTAATGCCATATTTGTCTTCGTATTCTGTGAAAACCTCGTCGAAGTAAGCTCTGGTGCCTTCGGGTGTGCCATCCGCCATGCTCATGTCGAGTCGTACTACAGGATATGACTTCCAGTCTTTCTCCAGTTGCATGATCTTCAGTCCCTCGAAGAGTTCCTTCTTTCCTTCGAAGTATGCCTGTAGCGTATCGACAAGCAATGACTTGCCGAATCGACGAGGACGGCTCAGGTAATTATACTTGTCGCCGTTGTTCGCCAATTTCCACACGATGTCGCTCTTATCGACATAGAGGTAATTTCCCTCTCTGATTACCTTAAATGATTGTATGCCTGCTGGCAGTCTTCTGAGATTGTTCTCTGTCATATCCGATGTTGTTTAATTACTCTGCAAAGATACAACGAAAAAACGAATATGCCAACAAATTAGAATTAAAATAACATAACAATCTTATAGCTTATGAGTAACTACTCAGTCATATTGAAATGGGTACACGTATTCAAGGGAGGGCTACAAGTCAGCTCTCCTTTGAAAT